>JAYUUW010000158.1:0-7304 GCA_043754665.1 Anaerolineales bacterium
AAGGTCACGAAGCCCAGCCCCACCTCGCCCAGCACGTTGGCCTTGGGCACGCGCACTTCGTCAAAGTTAAGCAGCGAGGTGGGCGAGCCGTGCAGGCCCATCTTGCGCTCGGGCTTGCCGGCCGAAAACCCCGGCGTGGTCGTCTCGACTACAAAGCAGGTGGCCCCGCCGCGTGCGCCCAGTGCCGGGTCGGTCACGGCCAGCACCATCACCAGGTCGGCAATCGGCCCGTTGGTAATCCACATCTTTTGGCCGTCGAGGAAATACGAGTCGCCTTCGAGCGTGGCCCGCAGTTGAATGCCGGCCGCGTCGGACCCGGCGTTAGGCTCAGTGAGGCCGAACGCGCCAATGGCCTTCCCGGCGCACAGGTCCGGCAGGTACTTTTGCTTCAGCGCTACTGAACCGTCGAGATACAGGCTCATAGCGGCGATGCCGATGTGCGCCCCAATGATGGTCGCGGTCGACGGGCAGGCGCGGTTGAGCTCTTCCATGAGAATGCAGTAGCCCACCTCGCCGGCGCCGGCCCCGCCGTACCGTTGTGAAAAGGGGATGCCGAAGAAGCCGAGTTCGCCCATCCAGCGTAGGACCGCCGGATCCTGCTGCCCGGTGCGGTCAACTTCCTTGGCGCGCGGGCGCAGCTCTTGATCGCAAAAGTCGCGCAGCATGCGGCGGAGCGCGGTGTGTTGGGGGGCGGGCGTGAAGTCCATGGGCGCTATGGCTGGATGGTCAGCCCCTCCGCTTCGAACAGCCCGCGCGCCACCGCGAAGCGCTGAATCTCATCGGTGCCGCCCAGCAGCCGCAGGGCGCGCACATCGCGGTAGATGCGCGAGATGGCGTACTCATCGCTGAAGCCGTAGCCGCCGTGTACTTGCAGCATCTTGTTGGCGGTGTCGCGGGCCACGCGCGCCCCCAGGTACTTGGCCATGCTGGCGCTGGCCTCGTAGTCTTGTCCCTGGTCGGCCAGCCAGGCGGTGTAATGCACCAAATGCCGCAGCGCCTCGATCTCAACGGCGCAATCGGCCACGTAGTTCTGAATAGCCTGCTTCTGCCCAATGGCCACGCCGAACTGCTTGCGCTCGATGGCGAACTTGATGCCCTGGTCGAGCGCGCCCTCGGCCGCGCCCAACGCCGCCGCCGCCAGGCTGAGGCGCACGCGCTGGAAGGCGCGCTGCACCAGCGCCCAGCCGTGATTGACCTCGCCCAGCAAATTCGCGGCCGGCACGCGGCAATTTTCAAAGTAGACGGTGCGGATGTCCACGCCGCGCAGCCCCAGCGTCGGCTCGCGCTGGCCCAGGAAGATGCCGGGCGTCTGCGCGTCGACCACAAAGGCGCTCATGCCGTGGTGGCGCTGGCCGGGGTTTGTGAGCGCGATGACGACATGCACGCCCGCCGGCCTGGCATTGCTCACCCAGGCCTTCACGCCGTCCAGGGCGTAATTGTCGCCCGCGCGTACGGCCCGCGTTTGCAGCGCGCCGGGGTCCGAGCCGGCCTCGGGCTCGGTGAGCGCAAAGGTGCCCAGCTCGCCGCCCGCCAGGCGCGGCAGGTACTCAGCCTTCACCGCCTCGCTGCCGCCGTCCAAAATGGTCATGGCCGCCAGCATGGTGTGAATGCCAATGGCCGTGGCCGTGGAGAGGCAGTGCCGCCCCAGCGCCTCCATCAGCAGCGCGTAGCTCAGGTAGTCCATGGCCGCGCCGCCGTACTGCTCGGGCAGGGTGGCGCCCAAGAAGCCCTGCGCCGCCGCTTTGCGCAACAGCGCCGGCGGCAGCGCCTCGTCGCGGTCGGTGTGCTCCGCCGCGCCCGCCACTTCTTTCGCGGCGAAGTCACGGAACAGGTCGCGGAACATCACTTGTTCTTCGCTCAGTGCAAAGTCCATCGCGCACTCCTGCGGCGGGGCTAGGCTCCGCCGCCGTCCTTCAGGCGCTTCACCTCGGCCTCGAGCCGGTCGCGCTCGTCCTTCACGCGCAGCAGTTCGGCCCGCATTTCGGCCGCCTCCGCGCTAGTCGGGCGGGGGGCTTTCTCTTGCCCCCACACCTGGATGGTATCGTTCGTGGCGCGCTTGATGCGCTGCCCGCTCAACAGGCCCAGCGCCAGCGCCGCGACAAACGTGACCACAGCCGCCGCGCCCACCTCCGCCCAGTGCCCCCACAACTGCGCCCAGGCGACGATCAGCAGCGCAATGGGTACGACCAGCACCGCCACGAAAATGCCCAACGCCCGCCGTTCCACCCGCCGCAGCACCAGCAGTATGAACAGCAGGGCCGCCGTCACACCCAGAATGTTCGTCAGGTCCATGCGGGCGGCTACCGATCCTTGAAGGCCGGCTGGCGCTTTTGCAGGAAGGCCGTCACGCCCTCGCGCGCGTCCTCGGTCAGCGCAATCTGGCCGAACTGCTCGGCTTCGAGCTTCAGCCCCGCGGCCACCGGCTGGTCGATGCCGCCTTGAATGGCCGCCAGCGCCGCGCGCGTGGCCGGGCCGCTCTTCTGCGCGATCTTGCGGGCCAGGTCGCGCGCGGTCTTCAGCACTTCGCCGCCCGGCACCACTTTGTTTACCAGGTTGAGCCGGAACGCCTCCTGCGCGGTGATCGAGTCGCCGGTGAGGATCAGCTCAATCGCCTTGGCCTGGCCCACCAGCCGCGCCAGCCGTTGGGTGCCGCCCCAGCCGGGGATGATGCCCAAGTTGATCTCCGGCTGGCCGACCTTGACCCGGTCGCCGATGATGCGCAAGTGGCAGGCCATGGCCAGTTCCAGCCCGCCGCCCAGCGCCACGCCGTTGAGCGCGGCGATGAACGGCTTGGGCGCGTTCTCGATCTGGCTGAACAGCCCCTGCACCTGCTCGCTGACAACCTGCGCCTGCTCTGCGCTCTCCAGCTTGGCGAACTCGCTGATGTCGGCTCCGGCCACAAACGCGATCTGGCCCGCCCCAGTAATCACGACGGCCTTGACCTCCTGGTCGGCGATGACTTCGGCCACCGCGGCCGCCAATTCGGTCAGTGTGGCCTGGTTGAGCGCATTGACCGGCGCGTGGTCAATCGTCACCAGTGCCACGCGCTCCTCCACACTCACTTTGACAAACTGTCGCTCGCTCATGCTTGGCTCCTAATTGGCGTACTCGTGAAAGCCTCGGCCGCTCTTCGGGCCCAGATGGCCCGCTCGCACTTTGGTGCGCAGCAGCCGCGCGGGCCGGAAGCGCTCGCCGTATATTGCCTGCAATGCTTCCAACTTGGCGACGACGACATCTAGCCCCAGCCGGTCGGCCACGGCCAATGGCCCCAGCCGCTCGCCGGCATAGGTCATACCAGTGCCGGCCACCATGGCCATATCAATATCCGCTGGGCTGGCGATGTGCTCTTGCAGGCACAGCGCCGCCTCGTTGATGAGCGGCATAATCAGCCGGTCGGCCGCGAACGCGCGCCCGCTGGGTTTGACCGCGCCGGTCGAATGCAGCTCCGCGATCATGTCCTTCACCGGCTCATCGGTTTCGGCGGCGTAGCCATAGAAGCCCGCGCCGCTCTTCTCGCCCAGCCGCCCAGCCGCCACCAGCAGCGGGAAGAGCGCCGCGCCGCGCATCCGCCCGCCATACTCGGTCGCCAGGTACGCGCCCACGTCGGCGCATACGTCGAGCCCGAGCATGTCCATCAGGAAGAACGGCCCCATGGGCATGCCCCAGGCCTGCATCTGCTGGTCAATGTCGTTGGCGGGCGCTTCGCCCTCCTCCAGCGCCAGAACGGCTTCGTTCAGGTAGGGCATCAGCAGGCGGTTCACCAGGAAGCCGGGGCATTCCTGCACCACCACCGGCAGCTTGCGCAGCGACTCGGTGAAGGCTACTACGTCGTCCACCGTCTCCTGCGCCGTCTCCAGCCCCGGAATGACCTCCACTAGCTTCATCACATGCGCCGGGTTGAAGAAGTGCATGCCCACGATCTTGCTCGGCCGCCCCGCCGCCGCGCCCATCTCGGAGATGGACAGCGCCGAAGTGTTCGAGGCGATGATGGCCGACTCGGGCAGCGCCGCCGCCAGGTCGCTCAGCACCGCGCGTTTAACGCTCATCTTCTCCGGCACCGCCTCGATCACAATATCCACATCGCCGAACTCGCTGTAGTCCAGCGTGGGGGTGATGAGCGAGAGCTTGCCGTCCATATCGCTGGCCGACATCTTGCCTTTGTCGACCCGGCCCTGGTATATCTTGCGGATGCGGGCCATGCCTTTATCGAGCATGGCCTGATCCACATCCTTGAGCAGCACCGGCAGCCCGGAATACGAAATAACCTGTGCGATCTCCGCGCCCATTGCGCCCGCGCCAATGACAGCCGCCTTGAAGATATACATTTAGTCCTCCGCCTTGTACTCGTCCCAAAACGTGAACAGGTCGCCGATGCTTTGCCGCAAGTAGTTGCGCCGGATGGCCTCGCCAAACAACGGCGCGACCGACAAGATCCGCAGCTTCGGCGTGCGCTTCTCCGACGCAATCGGCACTGTGTCAGTGGCGATGACTGCCTGCACGGCGGGCAGGGCGCTCAACCGCGCCAGCGCGTCGCCGGCGAACACGCCGTGCGTGCACACCACCCACACCCGCTCGATGCCGTGTCCGGCCAGCACCTTAACGACTTCGGTAATGCTCGTGCCGGAGGCGATCTCGTCGTCGTAGACGATGGCTTGGGTCTTACCAGCAACATCGCCGATGAGGCCGGCAACGACGACCTGGGTGTCCGAAATCCGGGTCTTGTTGCCCACCGCCAGCGGCAGGTGCAGGCGTTGGGCAAAGCGCCCGGCCGAATGCGCCCGGCCCGCGTCGGGGCTGACCACAATCGTGTCTTTGAGCGGCAGCGTCTTGAAGTATTCTTCAAACACCGGCCGGGCCGTCAGTGGGTCGGTCGGCACGTCGAAGAAGCCATGCACCTGGGCCGAGTGCAGGCTCATGGTCATCACGTGCGTGGCGCCCGCTTCCTGCATCAGCCGCGCCAGCAGCCGCCCGGCGATGCTGATGCGCGGGGCATCTTTCTTGTCGGAGCGGGCATAGGCATAGTAGGGGATGATGGCGTGGACTTCTTTGGCGCCGGCCGTGCGGGCCGCGTCGAGCATCATCATCAGCTCGAGCGCGTGCTCGTTCACCGGCGGGCTAAAGCTCTGCACGATGACGACGATCCGCGAGCGGACGGTGTCACCCAACTGCACGTACAGGCTGTCGTTGCTATAGTGGCCGGCGCGGGCCGGGCTGCGCGGCACGCCGATATAAGCCGCGATGGCGTCGGCGAAGGCCGGGTTCGAACTGCCGGCGAAGATGCGCAGGTCGTCGGGGTTGACCTTGCCGTCTGTGCTCATGCCAGCCTCCGCTAAGGGTTCGGATTAGGTGGGGCGATTTACGGCTTCAACAATCAGCGCGCTGCCCTGGCCGCCCGCCGCGCACAGCGTGGCCAGCCCGTAACGCACCGGCTGCTTGCCCTCGGCGTTGCGGCGCTGCATCTCGTGCAGCAATGTCACCACTATCCGGCAGCCACTGGAGCCGACGGGATGGCCCAGCGCAATCGCGCCGCCGTTGACATTCACGCGCTGCCAGTCCCAGCCCTCGGCCGCCAGCGCCTGGCCCACGGCCAGCACCTGGGCCGCAAACGCCTCGTTGATCTCGACCAAATCCATCTCGGCCAGGGTCAGCGCAGCTCGCTTGAGCGCCTTGGGCACGGCGAATGCCGGGGCGATGCCCATCCGGTGCGGCTCCACGCCGGCATAGCCGTAAGACACGATGCGGGCCAGCGGCGTGTAGCCCAACTCGGCCGCCTTGGCCGCTGTCATGATCAGCATGGCGCTGGCCCCATCCGAGATGCCGCAGGCGTTGGCCGGCGTGACGGTGCCGCCGTCTTTGAAGATGGTGGGGTACAGCCCCGCCTTCTGCACCGTCAGGCCGGGGTTGATGGTCTCGTCCTGCACGATCTTTTCGCGCGCCACTTCGCTGCCGGCGACTTTCTTGCTCACCTCGACCGGCACGATCTCGGCGGCGAACTTCGCCATGCGCGTCGCCATGAAGGCCTTCTTGTGGCTCTGCACCGCGTACTCGTCCTGCGCCTGGCGCGTCACGCCAAACTCCTCGGCCAGGTTCTCGGCTGTGCGCCCCATCAACTGCCCGCAGATCGGGTCGGTCAGCCCTTCCCACATGGCGTCGGTGAATTGCGCGTGCCGAATCTTCAGCCCCCAGCGCGCACCTTTGACGATGTAGGGGATGTTGCTCATCGACTCGACCCCGCCGACGAGGTAAATCTCGCCGTCGCCCACTTGAATGCAGCGGTAGGCCTGCACGATGGCATCCATGCCCGAGTCGCAGTTGCGGGCCACGGTATAGGCCGGCACGTGAATGGGAATGCCGGCCATGAGCGCCGCCACTCGCGTGATGTTGGGCGCGTCCGACGGCTGTGCGATGCAGCCGAAGATGACTTCATCAATGCTGCCCGGGTCAATCTGCGTCCGCTCAAGCACGCCCTTGATGACGGTGCGCGCCAACTCTTTGGAGTCCACATCGCGGAACACGCCGCCGTGGTTGCCCACCGGCGTCCGCACCGCCGCGACGATCACTACCTCGGTCATGGCTTGCCTCCCGCTGGCCCCTGCCGCAGGCCGCGCAGCATCGTCTCGAGCACCCCCGCGTAGAGCTTCTCGACTTCTTGCTCCACCAACTCGCGCCGCAGGGGGTGGCTGGTGATGACCAGCACACCGTTCAGTGCGGCCCACAACATGCCGGCCAGTTGGCGCGCATCGGCCTTGGTGGTGAGCGTGCCTTCATTGATGCCCTGCTGGGCGGCGTCGGCCACGCACCGCAGCCCGCGCAGGCTGCGCAGCAAGATCAATTCGTAGAGTTCGGGGCTGACCGATTCTTGAAACTGGCCGCGGTCAAAGGCCATCATCAGCCGAAAGTAGTCTGGCTCTTGAAGATAAAACTCGTAGTAGGCCGCCGCCAGCCGCCGCAGCCGGGTTTCGCTGTCGAGGGCGGCGCTGTCGTCAAAAGCGGTGGTCAGGTATTCGTGGAGGGTATCCAGGCCTTCGAGCAGCAGGTGGGCCAGGATGGTTTCTTTGGTCTGGAAGTAGAGGTAGATCGTGCCCTTGGCGATTTCGGCCTTGGCCGCGATCATGTCGACCGTCGCCCGCCGGATGCCGACATCAAAGAAAACCTCCCGCGCGGCAGCGAGAATCAGACCTTTGCGGTCTTCTTTCTCTTTAAGCCGGCGGGAGGAAGTGGCAGAGCGACCCATACTGACTGTTAGTCACTAACTGACTAACAGTCAGTATAGGCTGGATTTATGGACAGGTCAAGCCGTACGC
>JAYUUW010000159.1:0-1800 GCA_043754665.1 Anaerolineales bacterium
GCTACCTGCTGGCCCGGCGGCTGCCGCGCATGCTGGCGATTGCGGTCGGCGTGGGCGTGTTCTCCGGCGTCGTGGGGCTGTATCTGTCGTACTACGTCGCCATCGCCTCAGGCGCGGCGATTGTGCTGGTAGCGACCGCATGCTTTGGGCTGGCCTGGCTGGCCGTGCAGGCGCGCGGGCGGGCGTAACGTCCTAAGCGGTAGAATAACAACCCGATGAACCTTACACGGCGGGCAGCACTCACAGGCGTATTGGCGGCGTTCGCACTGACGGCCTGCTCAGCGCCAACGGCGGAAGTGCCGGTGATCGTGGCGACCGCCACGGCCACGGCGCTGCCGGTGGGCGCGGACACGCCCTGGAGCGAGCTGGGGTTGACCGGCCACCTGCTCTACAGCCTGGGCGCGCAGGGCATTCACTACCTCGACCTGGCGACCGCCCAAGAGACCATCGTGTTCACGGTGCCGGAGGACGCCTGGCTGACGGCGACGAGCATCGCGGCGGACGGCAGCAGCCTGGCGCTGGCCTACGCACCGCCGCCGGGCGAGGGCGCGGTGCAGTTGGGCTACACCGCCATCTACGCGCTGCCGGGCGATTGCCTCACCCGCGCCCTGCCCTGCACGCCCGACGACCTGACCGTGCTGGTCGACCGCGTTGACCCACACGAAGCCTACTTCTCGCCCATCTGGTCGCCGGACGGGCAGTACCTCTACTTCGCGCACTTCACGCCCTCCACCACCGACAACACTTCGCCGTTCACCTACACGCTGGAGCGGCTGCCCATGGCGGGCGGCGCGGCGACCGGCCCGGCCGAGGTGATTCTGAAAGACGCGCTGTGGCCGGCGCTGTCGGCCGATGGCAGCACGCTGGTGTATGTGTTCTCGAACCCCAAGGACTTCACCAACAACCTGTTCATCGCCAACGCCGACGGCACGAACGTGCGCCAGTTGACGGACGCGCAGGACTTTGACGCGGTGGACGCGCCGCTGTTCACGCTCGACGGCCAGACCGTGATCTTCAGCGCGGTGGGGGCCGGGCCGGCGGCGGCGGCACCCAGCGCGCGGCTGGCCTGGCTCGACCTGCTGACCGGCGCGAAGGCGGCCGAGGCCTCGCCGCCGGCGTGGCCGCTGGCCCACAACGTGCCGTCGGATTGGTGGTCGGTGCCGGTGGCGGGCGGCACGGCCACGCGGCTGTCGAACATCTTTGACACCGGTATGTTCGGGGACATTTCGCCCGACGGGCAGTACATGGCCTACATCAGCGCCAGCGGGCTGTATGCGCTGCCGGTGGCCGGCGGCGAAGACCCGCAAAAGCTGCTGGCCGTGTCCGGCTTCGGCACGCTGGAGTGGGTGCCGTAACAGCGGGTGCTAAGGAGTAAGACGGATTTGCCTCCAATTCCAACGCCTTGGAAGACGAAATCGGGAGGATGGTATGGCTAGCGGCTACACCGTCATGGCTTTTGCAGATGTTGGACTGAGTGCTTGGCTTGAAAGTATTGGCGTTGCCTTGCCTAACAATCACGACAAAAGTAGATTCCCATCACCAAACGAGATTCGATCAACACTGGACGGATTGACAAATTATCAAGTTGATTTCTTCGTGGCGGACCGGCAATGGCAAGCCACAATAATCGAAAAGATGCAACCCAATGTGTCGCGTTGGGCAGTACTCAATGTGACCCAATTTTCAGGCGACTTAACCTCACCTCAGGCTTTTTACTTCGCGAAGGGTGACCAAGAAGTGATGGTGGATGTGTTAAATCAACTGGCCGGTATATGCGGACCTTTGGCACTAATTAGCAAT
>JAYUUW010000160.1:0-5724 GCA_043754665.1 Anaerolineales bacterium
GTACATGATGGACCTGGCGCTGGACCAGGACTACTGCCGGGTGCTGTGCGAAATTTTGGCCGAGATTTACGCCGACACCTATGAGCTGGCGCTGCGCGAGGTGGGGCCGTACGTGCAGATCGTGGAGATGCAGGATGACCTGGGCGCGCAGTTGCAGCCGCTGATCTCGCCGGTGACCTGGCGCGACGTGATGAAGGCGCCGCAGAAATACATCTGCGACCGGATTCATAAGTTCGCGCCGCAAGCTAAGATTGTGTTCCACACCGACGGCAACGTGCACGCGCTGATCCCGGACCTGATTGAGGTGGGCGTGGATGTGCTGAACCCGATCCAGCCGTCGGCGCGGCTGATGGACTCGTTCAAGCTGAAGGCCGAGTTCGGCGACCGGATGAGCTTTCACGGGGCGATGGATGTGCAGACGGTGCTGAACAAGGACGAGGCGACGGTGCGGGAAGATGTGCGCAAGCGCATCCGCGCGCTGGGGCCGAACGGGGGCTTCATTGTGGCGCCGGCCAACCACATTCAGTGGGACATTCCGCCGGAGAATGTGGTGGCGATGTACGACGAGGCGCGGAAGTACGGGGTGTATCCGCTGCCCAAGGAGTAGGGGCAGGGTGGTTGAGTAATCGAAGGGCCGGGAGTGATCCTGGCCCTTTTTTGATTCCGGCTGTTGGGAGGTGAGATGTGGGAAGTGAGAGGTGGGAGGTGCGTATAGCCACGATCCCGCCGTATCGTCACTAACGTCACCTTGACCACTTGAGTCAGCGGAAACGTCACTAACGTCACCGCTGTCACTGGGCGCGATGGAGCAGAGATTGGGCGGCATGGTCGCAGGATGGGCGCTGCCGAACGAGAGTATGTCCATGCCAATACCGTACAGAATAAATGTTCTACTTGCAAGAGGCAGTTATGCCTTGCTTTTAGCGGGTTTCGGAGGGCAGGCGGGGGTAGGGGAAAGAAACCGGGCCGGCAGGGGCCGACCCAGTGGGGGAAGTTAAGGCAGGGGCTTGGGCTTTAGGCCAGGTGGCAGGCCACCGAGTGCTCCGGGGCCAGCTCGCGGACGACCGGCACTTCGTGCTTGCAGCGCTCCACGGCGATAGGGCAGCGCGGGTGGAAGCGGCAGCCGGAGGGCGGGTCGATGGGGCTGGGGATTTCGCCCATGATGGAGCGCTTGTCGCGCTTGCGCTTGGGCACCGGCTGTGGGATGGCCTTGAGCAAGGCCTGGGTGTAGGGGTGCAGCGGCTTGGTGAGAATGGACTGGCTCGGCCCGATCTCAACCAGCTTGCCGAGGTACATGACGCCGATGCGGCGGCTCATGAAGGCCGTAACCGAGATGTTGTGCGAAATGAAGAGGTAGGTCAGCTCAAAACTCTGCTGAATGTCACGCAGCAGGTTGAGAATTTGAGCCTGCACCGAGACATCGAGCGCGGAGACCGGCTCGTCGCAGATCAGCAGCTTGGGCTGGAGCGCTAGGGCGCGGGCGATGCCGATGCGCTGCTGCTGCCCGCCGGAGAACTCGCTCGGGAAGCGCACGGCGGCGTCGGCCGGCATGCCGGTGATACGAAGGAGGCGCTTGACCTCGGCATTGCGCTCGGCTGGGGTGCCGATGCCGTGAATGTCGAGTGGCTCACGGATGAGGTTCTCGACCGTCAGGCGCGGGTCGAGCGAGGCAAACGGGTCTTGGAAGATCATCTGCATCTGGCGGCGGGCCTTGCGCAGTTGGGCGGGTCCGAGCGCGGCAATGTCGTCGCCCTCGATCAGCACCTGGCCGGAGGTGGGCTCGTACAGCCGCATGATGGTCAGGCCCAGTGTGCTCTTGCCGCAGCCGGATTCGCCAACCATGCCGAGCGTTTCGCCCTTGTTGATCTTCAGGCTGACGCCGTCGACCGCCACCAGTAATTGCTTGCGGCCGAGAAAGCCCTTGCGGACCGGAAAGCTCTTAACCACATCCACCGTTTCGAGCAGGGTGTCGGCCATGTTAGAGACCTCCGGCTTGGGCGACCCAGCACGCGGCGGCGTGGCCGGGGGCAATGGGCAGCAGCGCCGGGTTCTCGGTGGTGCAGCGCGCCACGCGGGCCTGGCAGCGCGGCTCGAACGGGCAGCCGGGCGGGCGATCGCCCATGAGGCTGGGCGGCGCGCCGTCAATGGTGGTCAGGCGGTCGGGCATTGAGCCGAGCACCGGGATGGAAGACATGAGCGCGATGGTATAGGGATGGCGGGGCGTCTCGAAAATGGTGTCGACCGAGCCATATTCGACAATGCTGCCGGCGTACATGACGGCCACGTGGTTGGCCATCTCGGCCACCACGCCCAAGTCATGGGTGATGATGATGACGGACGTGCCCGAGTGCTCGTTCAGGTCGCGCAGGATGTCGAGAATTTGCGCCTGGATGGTGACATCGAGGGCTGTGGTGGGCTCGTCGGCGATGATGAGCTTAGGGCTGCACGCCAGGGCGATGGCAATCATCACGCGCTGGCGCATGCCGCCTGAGAACTGGTGGGGATACTGGTTGAGGCGGCGCTTGGCCTCGGGGATGCCCACCTGCTCGAGCAGTTCGGCGGCGGCCTTACTGGCCTGCTGGTCGTTCATGCCGCGGTGGATCTTAAGCGGCTCGACAATTTGAAACCCGACCGTGAGCACCGGGTTGAGCGAGGTCATGGGGTCTTGGAAGACCATGGCCATCTTGTTGCCACGGATTTTGCCCAATTCTGTTGGGGTGAGCTTAAGGATATCAAGCGCGCTGCCGTTGTCATGCAGGATGACTTCGCCGGCGGCGATACGGCCGGGGGCGGCGATGAGGCGCATGAGGGACAGGGCGGTGACGCTCTTGCCGCAGCCGGATTCGCCCACGATGCCCAAGACCTCGCCCTGGGCCACCTCAAACGACACATCGTTGACGGCGTGGACGACGCCCTGGTTGAGAACGAATTCGGTCGTCAGGTGCTTGACTTCGAGCAGTGGCGCGTTGGGCATGAGCGACGGGCGGGTGGGCCTCATACGCGCACGGTGGGGTCGAGCGCGTCTTGAATGCCGTCACCGAGGTAGATGAAAGCCAGCATGGTCAGCGCCAGCGTGACGGCGGGAAACACGGTGAGGTGCCAGTAGGTTTGAATATAGGTTTGGTAACGGCCGATCATTTGGCCCCAGGAGGGGGTGGGCGGCGCAATCCCCAGACCGATGAAGCTCAGCCCGGCTTCGGCGAACATGGCGCCGGGGATGCCCAGCGCGAGTGAGACGATGATGGGCGTGAGCGAGTTGGGCAGAATGTGCTTGAAGAGGATCTGGCTGGTGGAGGCGCCCATGGCGCGGGCGGCGCGCACGTAGTCGGTCGCTTTGAGCGTGAGCACCTGGCCGCGCACCAGGCGGGCGATGCCCATCCAGCCGGTGACAGACAGGGCCAGCAGGATGTTTTGGTAGCCGCCGCCCAGGGCGATGAGCAGTAGAATGTAGAAAAACAGCATGGGAATCGACGAGAGGATTTCGACCAGGCGCATGAGCACAAAGTCGAACACGCCGCCGACCAGGCCGGCCAGCGCGCCCACGGGCACGCCGATGACGGCGACGATGATCTGGCTGAAGATTCCGATGCTGAGGGAGATGCGCGCGCCGTAGATCAGGCGGGTGAGCAGGTCGCGGCCGAGGTCATCGGTGCCGAGCCAATGCTTGGCGGTGGGCAGCTGCCAGGTGTCGGCGTAGTCGCCCTTGTAGGGGTCGAAGGGCGTGATGACGTTGGCAAAGACCGCCACGACGATTTCAAGAATGATGAAACCGAGCGACAGCATGGCCATCTTGTTGCGGCTGAAGCGCTTCCAGGCTTTGTAGGCCGGGCGCTGCTCGCGCGGGATGACGAGGTCGGCGACGGGGGCGACGGCTTGGTCAACCATGCTAATTATCCTTCACAAAGGTAATCCGAGGATCGGCCAGGGCGTAGGCAATATCGGTCAGCACGTAGGTCACCCCAATGAGGGCCGTCCAGATCAGAGTGGTGGCCATGATCATGGTGTAGTCGCGCTGCTGGATGGCCGAGACGGAAAGCGACCCGACGCCGGGCACGCGGAACATCGATTCGACGAAAAAGGAGCCGGTGAGCAGGCCGGCGATCATGGGCCCGCCGACGGTGATGATCGGGGTGAGGGCGTTCTTGAAGACGTGGATGAGCATGACGGCGCTTTCGCCCACGCCCTTGGCCCGCGCGGTGCGGACGTAATTGGAGCCCATGACCTCGACCATGCTGGAGCGCACGAAGCGCTGGAGCACGGCGATGGGGATGATGGAATTACACAGCACGGGCAGGATCCACTGTTTGGGGGTATCCCACCCGCCGGTCGGCAGCCAGCCGAGCTTGACGGCAAAGGTGAACTGCAGGAGCACCGCCAGGACGAAGCTGGGGATGACGATGCAGAACATGGTGATAAAGGTGCCGCTGTAGTCAACCCAAGTGTTTTTATTGATGGCCGAGGCAATGCCCAGCCCCAGCCCGGCCGCGCCGCCGAACAGCAAAGTGAGCAGGCCGAGTTGGATGGTGTAGGGCCAGCGCTCGGCGTAGATATCCATGACGTTGCGATTGATGTAAATGAAAGAACTGCCAAAATCGAGGCGGACGGCATTTTTGAGGAAGACTAGATATTGTTCGGCCAGCGGCCGATCGAGGCCATAGTGGCGATTGAGGACCTCTTTGATCTCTTGCGGCATGGCCTTGTCACCAATGCGCGCGTCGAACGGCCCGCCCGGCACATTGTGCATGAGCGCAAAGGTGACCATGGAGACCGCCAGCAGCACACCGGCCAGCCCAAGCAAGCGCAAGACAATATAACGGCCCATCCAAGCTCCTTGTGCCCAGGGGCCGGCCCGGAAGCCAGGCCGGCGGGTGGGGCCGGGTCAATAAACTCCACGCCCTGCGCCCACGCGTGTTGCAAGCGGCCCCGGCCGGCCATTGAGGCCGAGCGGGGGCCGCCGACGAGCAAGCTCCGATGGAAGGCCAGCGCGGGGGCCGCGCGCCGTGCTGGTGCGCGGCCCCCGATGGAGCGCCTGGCCAGTAACTACAGGGTGGTGCTGCGGAACTGATCGACCTGGTTGTTGATATACATCTGGAAGCGGCTGATGTCGAGGTAGCGGTAGGCCACTTCGCCGCGCTCATTGGGCGCGATGCCGGCGATGTACGGGTACCAGACCTGGAAGACGTTCTGGGTGCACAGGAAGACGGCGGCCACGTCTTCGACCAGGATGCGCTCGGCTTGCTGGAACAGCCCGAGGCGCTTTTCGATATCGGGCTCGCTGCCGGCCTGGGTGACCAGTTCGTCGAACTCAGGATTGATCCAGGCCGCCTGGCGGGCGCCCGTCACCCCGTCGCTCTTCCACTGATCGGTGAGCAGGTTCACTGGATCCATGAAGTCGTACTCATAGAAGTTGTGGAAGACCTGCATGGTCTTCTCCCCGCGCATCTGGCGGAAGAGCTGGTTCTCGACCTGCACCAGATCGACCTTAATGCCGAGATTGGTTTCCCACTGTTCCTTGGCAAACTCGACGTAGGGGTCGACGTTGCGGAAGGTGATGGTGAGCTGCAGCGGCTGATTGGTGGCCGGATCGACGCCGCCGGGGTAACCGGCATCGATCATGAGTTGCTGGGCCGCGGCGATGTCGTGGGCCTGCACGGACTGCAGGTCGGCGCTGTAGGCCGGGAAGCCGGGGGTGAGCATGGTGGCGTTGGGGGTCTCGGTGCCCTT
>JAYUUW010000161.1:0-17559 GCA_043754665.1 Anaerolineales bacterium
CCCGGCCCAGGCCGCCCGCTCGGCCGCCGACACCAGGAACAGCCCACGCGTGCCGGAGGTGCCCGACGACAGCCCGACCGTCACGCCGCGCAGCGTGGGTAAAAAGTTGCGGGTGTGCTCGGAGCGCAGCGCCAGCGCCAAGGCTTCGTCATAGCGCACGCCCACGGTGTTCAGGTCGTCGAAGTGGGCGAGCATGATTTGCTTGTCAATCGTAGGGGCGTTGGCCCACGCACTCAGCGGCCGGCCGGCGAAGTGTTGGCGATAAAACGCGGACAGGGGCAACACGCGCCGCAAATGGCGCTCCACCGCCCGCGCCTGATAGGCTTCGAGCGCGGCGCGCGTGCGGGCGCGCGCCCCCGGCCCATAGCGCGTGCGCCAGTAGGCCAACAATACTTGGGCGGTGGCCGGTGTGTCCGCGCTCACAACTGCATCCGCACGATGGTCTCGGCCGGCGCGCTTTCGGGCGTGGGGCCGTGCTTGAGCAGCCGGCGGATGTGCGGGCCGAGCACGTCCAACTCGGTGTAGGTGTAGCGCGGGCCGCCAAAGCGCACCAGGTTGGCCGCCTGCGCCGCGAGGATGGCCGCATCTTGCCGCAGCGCCTGGCGCAGCAGCGCCACCAGCAGCGGTTCGGCCAGCCGTCCGAGCAAGGCGGGCGCTGGGGCCACGCCCACGCCGAACAGTCGCACGCTGTGCGCATCCACCGGGGTGAAGTGCAGCGTGAGCCTGAGCTTGAGGCGGGGGCCGGCCCAATAGTCCAGCGCCGCCGTGCACGGCATGCGGAACGCGCCCACCGCCCGGTCCACACCGCCGCCGAACAGCCGCGCAATCAGCCCGCTGGGCGCTTCCGGGTATTCGGCCTCCGCGCCGTCGGTGTGCCGCCGCACGGTGACAGCCACCTCGCGCCGCACCGCCGCCCGCCGGATCAGCCCGGCGTGCACAAAGTGGGTGTGGGTGCCGTCCAAGAAATTCTCCAGCGCGTCGGGCAGCGCGACCGTCAGCATCCCCGCCTCACCGCCGAAGCTGGCATAGCCCGGCTCGCCCATGTGCGCGAATTGCGGCGGCCCGCTTACCGGCGCATCGTCACCCACATGCACCCACACAAAGCCCTGCTGCTCGGCCGCCGCATAGCTGGGCACCGCCCGCGCCGGGTGCGCGCTGGCCGCGCCCTCGGCCAGGCCCGGCACGGCCTGGCACGCGCCCGCGCCGTCGAACTGCCAGCCGTGGTAAGGGCAGGCCAGGCAGCCGTTGGTCACACGCCCGCCGGCCAGCGCCACGTTGCGGTGCGGGCAGCGGTCGAGCAGCGCGGCCGGTTGGCCCGCCGCGCCGCGAAACAGCACGAGCGGCACGCCCAGCACGGTGCGCGCCACCGGCCGCCCGCGCAGTTGCCGGCTGGTGCAGGCGATGTACCACTGGCCCAGCAGCGCCGGCCACGCCTGCCGCACTTCGGCCGCGGCGGCGGTCACGGGTTCACTCGGCCGCGACATACCGCTCCCGCGCTTCGTCGCAGTGTGAGGGCACCACGCTGACTGCCGGCGTGTGCATGTGCAGCGTGTGCAGGTCATGCAGGGTGGCGCGGTACTGCGCCGCGTCGGCGAACAGCAGGTTGGCGAGCGCGTGCGGCGGGCGGTCTTCGCGATAGGCGCTGCTGTGCCAGCAGGCATCGGCCACCAAGAACATCGGCGCGGCCCCGCCGGCCCGCACGATCAGCCCCACTTGCCCCACGGCATGCCCCGGCAGCGGCACGGCCCACACACTCTCGTCGCCGAATAGATCGACGCCGTGGGTGAACGGCGCATACTCGGGCGGCAACGCTCGCAGTTGCTCCGCGTCCAGTGGCGCGGCGCGCATTTCAAAGTCCGGCGGCATCACATCGGGCAGATAGGCGGCGTGGAGCGCGCTCAGCCCGCGCCGCCCGCGCACCGCCGCCCACGCGGCCGGCCAGTAGTGGTAGCGCGCCGCTGGAAAGTCGCGCAGCGCGCTGACGTGGTCGGCGTGAAAGTGGCTTATGATGACCTGGGTGATGTCACCCGGCCGCAGCCCGCGCCGCGCCAGTTGGTGCATCGCCAATTGCTCCTCGCGCAGGGTCACCGGCGTCATGTGCGCGTAGAGCCGGTACGGCCAGCGCCGCGTGGCGGCGAAGAACGCGGTGCCATAGCCCGTGTCGAACAGCACTGGCCCGGCGCGTGGATGCTCGATGAGCGCGAACAGCGCCGGGAAGCGCGCCGCCCCCCAGCCGCCGCGCCCGCGGGTGATGTGCTCGGGGAACTGGCAGTGCCCGGCCTCCAGCAGCGTCAGTTTTACTTCGGTCATGCAGGTTGCCCCGCCCGCCACCAGGCGATGAAGCGCGCCAGCCCCTCATCCACGCTCACCGGCGGCGCGTAGCCCAGGTCGCGCCGCGCCGCGCTGATGTCGAGCGTGGCATCCAGCGCCAGCATGCGCACGGTGTAGCGCGTCAGCGGCGGCTCGGTCTGGCGTCTCAGCAGCGTATAAGCCAATTCGAGCGCGCCGGCCAGCGCCAGCGCGGCCCCCAGCGGCACGCGGCCCTTGGGCGGGCCATAGCCCAGCGCCGCGCTCACGCGAGCAATCAGCGGCCACAGCGGCTGCGGCTCGCCGTTGGTGAGGTTGTACTTGCGCCCCAGCGCCGCGGCCGGGGCGTGCGCGGCCAGCAGCAGGCCGTCGATCACATTTTCAATGTAGGTGAAGTCGGCCAGGTTGTCGCCCGCGCCGATCACGCGCAGCCGCCCACGCGCCATCTGCCGCAGCAGGCGCGGGAAGATCGTCGCATCGCCCGGCCCGAAGATCGCGCGCGGCCGCAGCGTGATGGTGGCCAACCCGGCCGCCTGCGCCTCGTCGACCACTTGCTCGGCCAGCCGCTTGGTGTCGGCATAGGCGGTCAGTTGGCGGGGCGGCAGCGGGTCGCTCTCGCGCACAGCGCGGCGCGGCTGATCGGCAAAATACACACTGGGCGTGGAGACGTGCACCAGCCGCGCCGCGCCCGCTTGCAGGGCGCTGTTCACGATGTTCTCAGTCGCCGTGACGTTGGCGCGATAGAAGTCCTGATACGGCCCCCACGGCGCGGCCAGCGCGGCGCAGTGGAAGATGAACTGCTGCCCCGCGCTCGCCGCCCCGGCCACGGCGCGCTCGGCCAGGTCGCCGCGCACAAAGCGCAGGCCGGCCGCTTCCAGCGCCGCGCCCTCGGCCGCCCGCCGCCCCTGCGCGGTGACGCGCGCGCCCGCCGCGTGCAGCCGCCGCGCCAGCGCCCCGCCCACAAAGCCCGTGGCCCCGGTCACCAGCACCGGCACGCCGGACCAATCACTCGCGCTCAAGTCAGTCCCCGTTCCATTCAATGTCCTCGGTCGAGGCGGCCAGCGGCGCGATGCCCAGCCGCAGGCTGCGCGCCGCGAACTCGGCCAGGCTGGCCCACTGCCTCAGCCGTGCCGCCGGGTCGCCGCGCTGCGCGATCACATCGCGGCTGGTGCGCATGGCGTGCAGCCAGCGCCGCCAGTCCGCGCCGGTGCGCACACTCGGTAGGCCATAGAGCCACATGGCCGCGCCCAGCATGGCCGGCGGCCCGGGCGGCGGGGTCACCAGCGCCGGCCCGCAGCCCCACAGCGTGGCCGCGAAATCCGGGTGCGCCGCCAGCAGATGCACGCCGCTGGTCAGGCGCGGGTTGCACTCCAGGCACCACAGCTTGCCGGCGGCGTCTTCAATGAAGTCGAACGCGATCTGCCCGGTGAAGCCCTCGCGCGCCACGAAGGCCGCCACCCAGGCCAGCGCCCCGGCGTGCGCCTCAGCCTGAAAGTGAATGGCCGCGCCCGGCCCGGCGCTGAAGGTCACCGGGTAGGCGGCGTGCGCGGCCAGCCGCCCGCCGTGCGCCACGCTGTAGGTGCACACGGCGCGCCCGCGCACATAGCGCTGGGCCACCCATGGCGCGTGCAGGGTGGGGCGCACTGTAGCTAAGGCGCGAGCGGCGTGCGGCGGCAGCACCGTGCGCGCCGCGAAGCGCGAGTAGACCGGCTTGAGCACCCACGGCCCCGGCGCGGCCAGCGCGGCGTATAGCTCGGCGTCGCTCGTCAGTAAATGCGTCTCCGGCACCGCCAGCCCGTAGGCCGCCGCCCGCTGCGCGAACTGCCACTTGCTGTGCAGCAGGTGCAGCGCCGCCAGCGGGGCGGCCAGCACGCGGCCCAACTGCGCCAGCCGGTCGCGCGCCCGCGCCACGTAGAAAACTTCCTCGCAGGTGGGCACCAGCAGGTCGATGTGTTCGCGGACCATCAGCGCCGCCAGCGCGTCGGCGAACCCGGCCGGGTCGTGGCGCGGCGGCGGCACGCGCACGCTCTGCGCCACGGCGCGGGAGCCCAGCGTCAGCGGCCAGCGCACGCTCTCGGCGACGAAGACGGTGTGGCCGGCCCGCGCCAGCAGCCGCGCCAGTTCCAGCGTGGCCGGGGCGCGTCCGCCGGTGAGCGCGACGCGTGCCATAGTGGGGGGATTATAGGGCGGTAGAGGGGAAGGAGATAGGCAGACTGGTAGACCTTCTGGCATCGGCTACCAGCATTGTGGTGACAACTGTTCCCTCTTGCAGAAAAGCAAAAACCAGAATACAATGTTCCCGTATTGGGAACACTGTATTGCCGTAAATTGGCTACGCCTAGAATCGAAGGCAATTGAGAGTGGTGGGGCCGTCACATGAAGGTACTTGGCACGGGCGTTATCGAACAATTCGGCAAGAGACATGCCGATGCTAGGTCAGCTTGCTCCGCATGGCTAGAGGAAGTCCGTGCAGCCCAATGGGAAAAGCCAGCTGACATAAAACAACGATTCCGAAGCGCTAGTATTGTGAATGGCAAGACAGTTATTTTCAACATCAAGGGCAATAACTATCGCATAGCAATAGATGTGGCCTTTAACACGAAGACGGTACTGATTATCTTTGCGGGAACACACCAAGAATATGATCGGCAGACATTTTAGAAAGGAGGGCAAGATTTATGAAAATCTTGAAGACTAATGAAGACTATCAAGGGGCTCTCGCTGAAACAAGAAATCTGATTGCCCTCGATCCTGAAGTGGGAACACCTGACGCTGACCGGCTCGAGTTGCTGGCTTTGCTCGTTGAAGAATACGAGGCGCATCAGGTTGACATCCCACTGCCTGATCCGATCGAGGCGATCGAGTTTCGGATGGAGCAAGAGGGCCTTACCCCGCGGGATTTAATTCCCTATATCGGAAGTCGTAGCAAGGTGTCGGAGGTGCTTTCGCGGAAACGCCCTCTCACCCTGCCGATGATCCGAGCTCTTCAAGGCGGCCTGGGTATCCCCGCTCACGTGCTTATCCAAGGACATGACCCAGGCGCACTTGAAGAAAGCGAGATTGATTGGAGCCGCTTTCCGCTGCGCGAAATGATGACGCGCAAGTGGATCAGCGCAACCGCAGCTGAAGCGAAAAGCCGTGCCGAAGAAATTCTGCGCACGTATTTTCAACCGATAGGCTCCCCGCAAGCGATTGCCATACTACCAAGGCAATCCACGCACATCCGCGAGGCGAAGGCGCTCGACCGTTATGCTTTGCTGGCGTGGGCCGCGCGGGTCATGCATCGTGCTCTTGAGGAGAAAATTGATAAGCGTTACAAGCCAGGCACAGTGACAAGTGAGTTTGCGCAAGAGGTTGCTCGCCTAAGCTCGCATGATAACGGCCCATTGTTGGCGCAGGATTTCTTGCGCCAACATGGCATTGCTTTGGTCGTTGAACGACATCTACCTCACACTCAACTCGATGGCGCCGCCTTGTTCCTTCTTGTTGAACGACCTGTTATAGGAATGACCCTGCGCTATGACCGCTTGGACAGCTTCTGGTTCACACTTATGCATGAACTGGCACATGTTGCTCTTCATTCTAAGGGGGACGTAAAGCGATTCTTCGATGACTTGGAGGCCGATTCGCAGGGCGACATTCAAGAGCAGGAGGCTAATGATTTTGCTGGTGAAGCACTCATTCCAAATGCGGCATGGAATAATAGTGCGATACGCATACTCAAAACACCCGAAACCATCCAGTTGCTGGCGGATGAATTGCGCATTCACCCCGCGATTGTCGCGGGAAGATTGCGCCATCTAGATAAGAATTATCGGCTCTACACAAAGTTGGTAGGGAACGGCGAGGTGCGCAAGCACTTCCCGGCTGTTGATTGGGGGAGGTAAGTCATGTTGGAGCACACTCTCTACGTCCCGGTTCTGCGAGGCAAGGCTGGTGAGTATTGGGCATTGGCCAACCTAATGAATGAAGACCGCCAGCGCGTCACGCCACTGCTTGAAATCGTCAACAAGACCTTTGCTCAGCCTGAGAATGTGAATAAGAAAGGCGAGGCATCCTCAGGCAAGACCAAGGGTAAGAAGGCAAGACTTACTTCAGATCAAGTCATACGCGAGAAGATCGTTGATGTGCTCGTAGACAATTGGGGGGAGCAGCCGATTTTTGTCGACCTCACTGATGTCAAACAAGACATGTTCCAAGGCGTGGACGGGGAGCACTTGGTGTCGGCATTTGCAAGGGAGGCTGCTTTGCAAAAGCTAATAACCATACCAGTGACCAAGCTTGATCAGAGCGATAACTTCCAGTTAGCCATACAGGATGTATGCGCAACCTATCCTTATGGAGTATGTATTCGCCTCAAGCCCAATGACTTTGCTTCTGGCGACTGCTCGCAGGAGTTGACACAATTAGTGTCCGCATTGAAGCTCACTCCTGCCCAAGTAGATCTTGTCATCGACCACGAGTATGTTAGTGAGAAAGCGCCGAGTATTTCGGAATACTGCAATAAATTGCCGGCACTTGATGAGTGGCGCACGCTTATCTGGACAACGGGCGCATTTCCGAAGGACTTAAGCCAATGGCGTCAACCGGGGCAATACGAGCAGACTCGGACAGACTGGCTTGGGTGGCGCGATCAGGTTACAAGTGGCCGGTTACCACGCATACCTATTTACAGTGACTACACCACACAACACGGCAAATATTCAGAGCCAGTTGGGGAGCCCCGGCCTAGCGCCAGCCTTCGCTATACATCTGACGAGCATTGGGTCATCATGCGTGGGCAAGGAACGAATGCCAAGAACAGCACGGGGTGGGATCAATACCCATTTCAAGCATTCATGCTCTGCAAACGAACTGAGTTCGTGGGGGGCGACTACTGCGAGGGTGATAAATATATCGAGAGCATGAGCCAACATGCCTCAACTGCGGGCAAACCAGCGCAGACAGGTAGTCCAGCAACTTGGTTACGCGTCACAATTAATCATCACATGACATTCGTTGTGCGTCAGATCGCCAATCTGTACGAGAGCGCAATTGATGGTAGATCGCAGCCTTAAGCCAATTTGGTTCTGCAACTTGGACAAGTCTCTCGTATAGCAGTGCCCGTGCCTTGGACCGGTAGCCTTTAGCGGTACCAGTTTGCTCCAACAGCGCTAGTGCCTCCTCGCGCCAAAGAAGCTTGGCGGTCTCTACGAGATTCGACTTCGGATTGTGCTCTGGCTCGCGGATAGCCAATAGCCCAACTGTCTCATCCGATCGCATCTTGGCTAGCGTTATTCCCCACCAATCCGGCACTAGGTTGAGCACCGGAGTGAGATGTTGCCGCCCAACCACAATGGTAACTAGATCGAACACGGAACTATAGGTTTCGATTTGAGCTGGGAGCCGTGTCAATGTATCGCGATCACTCTTTATTTCATAGCCATGCAACTGTCCGTTAACGACAGCAAGGTCTATCCGCGCCCAACCGTGGCACAATCCAAGCTCCTCGATAATCATCGTATTCGCTGCATCAGCATGTTGAATACGCAAATGGACTCGGACAGCGGCCCGGATATGGCTATCTTTAGTTTCAGGCTTTGCTTCCATAGGAATCCCTACATACGATGGTTGTATACTAGAATATATGTTCTACTTGGTCAAGGGTGGATTGCGACTCTACGATTCCTTACTATAACCATCCTCCAACCGGAAATCAATGACTCGAATGTTCTTATTTGGCACTAGTTCAAGACCATAGCAGTTCAGTTTCCGAGCAAAAACTGCTCTCGCCGCCCACACCTAGTCTCGCCTCCTCCCCCTAAGCTACAATGGCGCTCCTATGCGCCGCCTCGTGCTCGCCGCGCTGCTGCTGCTGGCGACGGTGTTGCTCGTCACGCAGTTCAGCCGCCTCGAAAGCTTCGCCGCCGTGCTGCGCCAGGGCCACCCCGGCTGGCTCTTACTCGCCTTCGCCGCGCAGGCGCTGTGGCAGGCGGCCCAGGCCGGGCAGTGGCAGGCCGCCCACCGCGCCGTCGGTCTGCCGCTGGGCTACGCCGCCGTGCTGCCGCCGGTGCTGGTCAACAACTTCGCGCTCGTGGCCGTGCCCACCGGCAGCCTGAGCACCTTCGCCCTGTTCGCCGCCAACGCCCAGCGGCGCGGCCTCTCCCCGGCGCGGGCGAGCGTGGCCGTCATGGTCTTTGCCGTCTTCAACTATTTAGTGCTGGCGGTGTTTGCGCTGGCGGCGGCGGGCGTGCTGGCCCAGCGCGGCCAGCTCAACCTGCTCGTTGGCGTGCCGGTGTTGGGCGTGGCGGCCGTGGCCGGGGGGCAGTACGCCGTGCTGCTGTGGGCGCTGCTGTCGCCGGCCCAGTTCGAGCGCGGCGCGGGCTGGGCGGTGGCGTGGCTCAACCGCCTGGTGCAGCGCGTGGCCCGGCGCGACCTGTTGGCTCCGGCCCGCCTGCCCGCGCTGCTGGCCGAGGCCGCCGAGGGGCTGGCCGCGCTGCGCCAGCGCGGCTGGCTGGCCCACCTCGCCCTCTTCGCTTTCGCGTTCGTTCCCAAATTGCTGCAAGGCCTGCTGTTCGCGCTCGTGCTGCGCGCCTTCGGCCAATCGGTCGCGGTTGATATGGTGGTGGCCGGCGTCAGTCTCGCCGCGCTGTTCAGCGTGGTCTCGCCCACGCCGCTCGGCGTCGGCGTCACCGAGGGCGCGCTGGCGCTGGTGCTCACGCAGTTCGGCCAGCCGCTCGCCACGGCGCTCGTTGTCGCGCTGGCCTACCGCGCGCTGGGCGTGTGGTGGCCGTTCGTCTACGGCTTCGCCGCGCTGCAACTCACCGGCCTGCGCCTCCTGCGCCGGCCTACCTGAACACGACCGGCAGATACTGCTCGCTGCTGACGTCGGTCGTCACCCGCAATTGGGTACCGCTCACCGGCAGCACGCCGGCGCCGTTGAAGTAGGTCATCTGCCCGTAGTTGCCCTTCCAGTTCTCCACCCCGACCGTTAAGAAGCCGCCGTCGCCGTTGCCCGTGGTCGCGCCATACGCAAAGGTCACATCCTCGGCCGGGTGCGCGTCGGTGCTCAGGCCGATCCAAATTTGAAAGCTGTGCTTGTTCGCGGCCAGCGAGAATTCGCGCACCGCCTCCCACTCCACCACAATCCAGGTATCGCTGCCGTCGGTCAGCGTGCTCACGCGCAGCGCGCCCGCCGCGCCAGGGTTCAGGTCGGTCCAATAGGGCGCCAGCACATTATTGGGTGGGTTGGCATCTGGCAGCGCTTGATTGATGAAACTGTTATCCACGCCCTCGCCGCCGCCCAGCACCACATAGCCATTGCTCGCGATGCCGATCCGTGAATATAGCTCACTCCCGAATAGGAAAGTGGGCACGTTGAAGTTGGTCAGCGTGTCGTCGCCCACCCCTCCGATCGGCGTCACCCCAAACAAGCTGAGGGACAGATAGCCGCCCCCTGGCGAGGCGCCCGGCGCGATGAGCACCTTCGGCGCGAAGCGCTCCGTCAGGCCGGGGGTGGCGGGGGCCAACGGCTCGCGCCCCGGCTCTACGCGCGTGAGGGTGTGTGTGGGGTCGAGCCAAAAAGGACCCGGACCAGCGGCCGGGCCGGCGGTCGCCAGGGTCAGGCACATGCTGCCGGCCGCCAAACTGCGGATCAACCGTCCCAAACTCGTTGGATGCGCGGTCATCCACCGCCTCCTCTTTCCCCCGCCGCAGAGATTGTAGCCATTTGCCGCTGCGCTAGCCAGTCGGCTTTTGCCCTCCGGCGCTCAGCCCCACAATCAGCCCGCCCCTGAGTCCCCCAAGTCCCCTGAGTCCCCCCTTCAGACCCTTTATGCCCTTCTGACCCTTTCCCCGACTCCCCCGACTCCCCGTATAATTCCCCCCATGCTACCTTCCGCCCAAGCCCTCCAACCCGAACTCGTCGCCCTGCGCCGCGCCATCCATCGCCACCCCGAGCTGGCCTTCACCGAGCACCGCACCGCTGCGCTCGTCGCCCGCACCCTCAGCGACCTCGGCCTCGAAATCCAAACCGGCGTCGGCCGCACCGGCGTGGTCGCCTACCTGGGCGATGGCCCCGGCCCGGTCGTCGCCATCCGCGCCGACATGGACGCGCTGCCCATCGACGAGATCAACGCCGTCGACTACGCCTCCGAAGAACCGGGCCGTATGCACGCCTGCGGCCACGACGCCCACACCGCCATGCTGCTGGGCGTGGCCCGCCTGCTCGCTGGGCAAAAGCTGCCCGGCCAGGTGCGGCTGCTCTTCCAGCCCGCCGAAGAGGCCGCCGATGAATTCGGCGTCAGCGGCGCGCCGCGCATGCTGGAAGACGGCGCGCTTAAAGATGTGGACTACGTCCTCGCGCTGCACGTCGCCCCCAGCCTCGCCACCGGCACCATTAGCTGCGCCACCGGGCAGGCCTCCGGCGCGGTCGATAGCTTCCGGGCGCATGTGCGCGGGGTGGGCGGTCACGGCGCGCACCCCGACCAAACGGTTGACGCCATCTGGCTTACGGCGCAGGTGCTCAACGCGCTCTATGCCGTGCCCTCGCGCCGCATCGACCCGCTGCGCCCGGCCGTGCTCTCGCTGGGCGTGGTGCGCGGCGGCACCGCCTCCAATGTCATCCCGGCCATGGTCTATTTGGAAGGCACGCTGCGCAGCATGGATGAGAAGGTGCGCGCGCAGTTGATTGAGGAGGTGCGCCGTTCGCTGGAGATCGCCCGCACCCTGGGCGGCGACTACACCCTCGACATCGAGCGCGGCTACCCCAGCATGTACAACGACGCCAACGTCGCGGCCGTCATCGCCAACGCCGCCGAAGACCTGCTCGGCCCGACGGCCGTGGTGCCCGCGCATGGCAGCATGGGCGCGGAAGACTTCGCTTACATGAGCGCCCTCAAGCCGGGGGCCATGTTCTCGCTTGGCGTGCGCGCGCCCGGTGCGCCCCTCCGCCCCGTCCACACGCCCGACTTCGACCTGGACGAGAACGCCCTCCCCATCGGCGCGGCCGTCCTCGCCGAAACCGCCCTGCGCCTCCTCCAGCAAGGCACCGCCGCCTAGCCTCAGCTATAACATCCACGGCCCCGCTCCGCTGGTGTGGAGTGGGGCCGTCTAGTTTAAGAGTCAGGCAGTGCGCTCACCTGCCCCCGAGTCCCTTGAGTCCCCTGAGTCCCCCCTTTATACCCTTCATACCCCTCAAAACCCCCTTTTCCCCCGCAAAACTCGCACTTGACACTAGAACAATTTTGCTAAATACTATCTGTGTTCGGGCACTTACTCGTAACCGTTTTTATTCGACAACTTAACATGCCCCTATCGCTCACCAGTGAGCAGGTGCTGGCGCTCGCGCCGGACACCAGCTCCGCCCAAGCGGCCCGTGGTTTGGCCGCGCCTCACAAATGGCTCGCCCTCAACCTCACGCCCCAGGCGCTGTGGGGTGAATGTCGCGGCAGCGGCGCCAACCCTTACCAGGTTCAGGCCGCGCTCGACGGGCTGGCCCTCCACTGCACCTGCCCCAGCCGCAAACATCCCTGCAAACATTCACTCGCGCTGCTGCTGCTGGCCGCCCACCACGCCGAGCAGTTCACGCCCGCCGCCCCGCCCGATTGGGTGCGCGCCTGGCTGGCCGAACGCGCTCGCCGCGCCGCGCCGCCCGCCGCCAATGGCAAGCCCGCGCCTGATCCCGCTATCGCCGCGCAGGTCGCCGCCAAACGCTTAGCCGAGCGCGAGGCCAAAGTCACCGCCGGGCTAAACGAGTTGGCCCTGTGGCTGGCCGACCTCGTGCGGCGCGGCCTCGCCGCCGCCCAGGCCCAGCCCCCGCGCTTTTGGGATGCCATGGCCGCCCGCCTGGTCGATGCCCAAGCCCCCGGCCTCGCCCGGCGCGTGCGCGAGTTGGGCAGCCTGCCCGCCAGCGGCGCGGGCTGGCCCGAGCGCCTCACCGACCGCCTCGGCCGCTTGCACCTCCTCGTCGAAGCCTACCGCCGTCTGCCTGATCTCCCCGCCGATTTGCAAAGTGATGTGCGCGCCGCCGTTGGCTGGACCGTCAGCCAGGAGGCGCTGTTGGCCGCGCCCGGCCTGCGCGATGAGTGGCAGGTGCTCGGCCGCCGCGTGGAAGATGACGACCGCCTGCGCGGGCAGCGCACGTGGCTGTGGGGCCGCCGCACCGGCCAGGGCGCGCTGGTGCTCAGCTTCGCCGCCGCCGGCCAGCCGCTCGACACGTCGCTCGTCCCCGGCACCGCCGCCGCCGGCGAGGTCGTCTACTTTCCCAGCGCCTATGCGCAGCGCGCCCTGGTCAAGCCCGGCTTCACGCAGCGCCCGTTTGGTCTGTGGCCCGGCTTCGCCACCCTCGCCGCCGCTGCCGAGGCGTATGGCCGCGCCCTGGCCCGCCAGCCGTGGCTGGAGCGTTTGCCCGCGCCGCTGGCCGCCGTCACGCCGCTGCGGCTCGATGGCGTGTGGTGGCTGCGCGATGCGGCTGGGCAGGGCTGGCCCGTGGCGACCGGCTTCGAGGCCGCCTGGCAGCTGCTCGGCCTCAGCGGCGGCGCGCCCTTGCCCGTCTTCGGTGAATGGGATGGCGAAGCGTTCTGGCCGCTGAGCGCCTGGGCCGGCGACCGGCTGGCCGTGTTGGGGGCCGCATGACGACTGACCCGTTGGCTCTCTGGCAAGACCTCGTCGCCGCCGGCCTGCTCGGCACCGACCGCCGCGCCTTCACGCCGCCGGTGGCTGGCCCGCTGGGCGACCTACTGACCGCTTTGCCCGCCGCCACACCCGCCGAGCAGCGCTGGCTGGCCGCCGCTGCCGCCGCCGGCCTGTATTGGCGCGCCGGCCGCCAGCCGTTGGCGCTGCCCGCCTCACCCGAATCGCCCGCGCCCGCCGACGACTGGCCCGCCTGCTCGCCCGCCGCCGCGCAGCATTTGGGCGTCATGCTCACCGGCCAATACGCCGAGGTGCTGCCCGAGTGGTTGGCGCGCCTGGCCGCCGCCCGCCGCACCGTCGCGCCCGACCGCTTGCCGGCCGTGCTCGAGCTCGGCCGCCATCGGCCCGAACTGCGCGCCGCGCTTACCGCCGTCATCGGGCGGCGCGGGCAGTGGCTGGCGACCCACAACCCGGATTGGGAATACGCCGCCTACGCCGCGCACCTGCCGCTCGAAGCGGACACGCAAGCCCTCACCGCCGCCTGGGAGATCGGCCGTCCCGCCGCCCGCTTGGCGCTGCTGCTGCAACTGCGCGCCCGCCAGCCCGCCCTGGCCCGCACACTGCTCGCCCTCACCTGGCAGCAGGAGCAGGCCGAACAGCGCGTGCTGTTCCTCGAGGCGCTGGCCGTCGGCCTCAGCCGGGACGATGAAGCGCTGCTCGAAGCCGGGCTGGATGACCGCGCCAAGACCGTGCGCGCCACCGCCGCCGACCTGCTGGCCCGCCTGCCCGCCAGCGCCTTCGCCCAGCGCATGGCCGCCCGCTTGCAGCCGCTCATCACCATCGAGCGCGGGTGGTTCAAGAGCCGCAAGCTCGAACTGGAACTGCCCGCCGCCTGCGACGCCGCCATGCAGCGCGACGGCGTGGAGCCTAAGCCGCGCGGCAAACGCGGCGAGCGCGCCTGGTGGCTGCTGCAGTTGGTGGGCGCGGCCCCGCTGGATTTTTGGACGCACACGCTCGACGCCGCGCCCGCGGAGTGCGTGAAGCTCTCGGCCGGCCTCGAATGGCGCGGCCTGTTGTGGGAAGGCTGGAGCCTGGCCGTCGCCCGCCAGGCCGATGGACCTGTGGCCGCCGACTGGGCCGAGGCGCTGCTGAACGCACTGCTGATCCAAACCGAGGCCGTCAGCCTCGGCCCGCTGCTGCAGGCGCTGCCGCGCGACCGGCGTGAGGCGTTGGTCCTCAGCCACCTGCGCGCCGAGCCGCTGCTGAGCGATGGCCGCCCGGCGCTGCGCCTGCTGGCCGAGACCTGGGACCAATGGAGCCCGGACTTCAGCCGCGCCGTGCTCGACGCGCTGCGCCGCCACATCGCCGGCGACCATGCCGTGCACCCCGGCCCGGCCCTCAGCCTGTTGGGGCAGGCGGCGTTCTGCGTGCACCCGCCCGCCGCCCTCGACAGCGCCGCGCGCCTCACCGCCGCCGCCGCCGAGCAGCCCTATTGGCCCGCCGCCGTCGAGCGCTTCCTCACCGTCGCGCATTTCCGCGCCGAGCTCGTCAAGGAGTTACAGCCATGACCTTCAATCTGTTGCGCGAACACGCCGAACAGCAATTCGCGCTGGAGCTGCAAGCCCTGGCCCAGGCCGATTCGCGCCCGCGCCCGCCGAACTGGCGGCTCTCGCCGTGGGCCGTGTCGCTCTACCTGCTCGGCGGGCGGCTGGCG
Organism: Anaerolineales bacterium; assembly: GCA_043754665.1. Taxonomy (GTDB): domain Bacteria; phylum Chloroflexota; class Anaerolineae; order Anaerolineales; family UBA6663; genus JADZEK01. Next base: position 14,633 of record JAYUUW010000161.1, read on the forward strand.
AACGGCCTGGTCATCACGCCCAAGTACATCGGCCAGCCGCGCCTGATCGAGATTGCCATTGCCACGCTCGCCACCGACCGCGCCCTGCTGCTGCTGGGCGTGCCCGGCACCGCCAAGACCTGGGTGGCCGAACACCTGGCCGCCGCCATTTCCGGCGACTCCACGCTGCTCATCCAGGGCACCGCCGGCACCAGCGAGGAGTCCATCCGCTACGGCTGGAACTACGCGCGCCTGCTCTCTGAGGGCCCCTCGCGCGCGGCCCTGGTGCCCAGCCCGCTGCTGCGCGCCATGGAGCTGGGCCAGATCGCCCGTGTGGAAGAACTCACGCGCATGCCCGCCGATGTGCAGGATGCCCTCATCACGCTGCTCTCGGAAAAGACCCTGCCGGTGCCTGAACTGGGCGAGGAGGTGCAGGCCATCAAAGGCTTCAACCTCATCGCCACCGCCAACAACCGCGACCGGGGCGTGAACGAACTCTCCAGCGCGCTCAAGCGCCGCTTCAACACCGTGGTGCTGCCGCTGCCGGCCTCGCTCGAGTCGGAAGTGGAGATCGTGCAGCAGCGCGTGGCCAGCCTGGGCCGCACGCTCGAACTGCCAGCCGAGCCGCCCGCGCTGGAGGAGATCCGCCGCATCGTCACGGTCTTCCGCGAACTGCGCGACGGCCTCACCGCCGACGGCAAGACCCGCCTCAAGTCGCCCAGCGGCACGCTCAGCACGGCCGAGGCCATCTCGGTCGTCAACAGCGGCCTGGCCCTGGCCGCGTATTTTGGCGACGGCCGCCTGCGCCCCAACGACCTGGCCGCCGGCCTGCTGGGCGCGGTCATCAAAGACCCGGTGCAGGACCGCGTGGTCTGGCTGGAATATTTGGAGACGGTGGTGAAGGAGCGCGCCGGCTGGAAAGACCTCTACCGCGCCTGCCGCGAGATGACGGACTAGCGCGTGGCCGCCCCCACCATCTTCGGCGTGCGCCATCACGGCCCCGGCTCGGCCCGCAGCCTGGCCGCCGCCCTGGCCGCCCTCGCGCCCGACTGCCTGCTGGTCGAAGGCCCGCCCGACGCCCACGCCGTGCTGCCGCTCCTCGCGCACGCTGAGATGGAGCCGCCCGTGGCGCTCCTCATCTACGCGCCCGACGCGCCCGAACGCGCCGCCTTCTATCCCTACGCCGTCTTCTCGCCCGAGTACCAGGCGCTGCGCTACGCCCTCGCGCACGACATCCCGATCCGCTTTATGGATTTGCCGCAGGCCAACCAACTGGCTCTGCGCGCCGCCGAGGCGGAGGCCGCCGCCGCGCCGCCGCCGGATGGCCCTGAGCCGCTGGTCATCGGTGAGCCGCCGGACGCGCCCGAGGCCTGGGACGAGCCCGAGCCGGAAGCCGAACTCTCCGTCCGCGCCGACCCGCTGGGCTGGCTGGCCCGCGCCGCCGGCTATGCCGATGGCGAGCGCTGGTGGGAGCACATGGTCGAGCAGCGCCGTGACAGCGCCGGCCTGTTCGCCGCCATCCTCGAGGCCATGACCGCCCTGCGCGCCGAGGTGAACGCCACCGATGATGCGCCCGACGGCCCCGAGGCCGCCTTGGCCGCCGCCCGCGAGGCCGCGCGCGAAGCCCACATGCGCCAGACGCTCCGCGCCGCCCAGCGCGACGGCTACGAGCGCATTGCCATCGTGTGTGGGGCGTGGCACGCGCCGGCGCTGGCCGCATTACCGAGCGAGGCCAGCGACGCCCGGCTGTTGAAAGATTTGCCCAAGGTGAAGGTGCAGGCCACCTGGGTGCCATGGACCAACGGCCGCCTGAGCGCGGCCAGCGGCTACGGCGCGGGCATCGCCTCACCGGGCTGGTACGCGCATTTGTGGGAGACCAATGAGCATGTGGCGGTGCGCTGGCTCGCCCGCGTGGCCCACCTGCTGCGCGAGCAAGACCTCGACGCCTCGGCCGCGAGTGTGATTGAGGCCGTGCGCCTGGCCGAGGCCCTGGCCGCCCTGCGCGACCGGCCGCTGCCCGGTCTGGCCGAACTGAACGAGGCCACGCAGGCGGTGCTGTGCTTCGGCCAGCCGCTGCCGCTCGCCCTCATCGCCCAAAAGCTCATCGTGGGCGAGGCCCTCGGCCGCGTGCCGGACGAGACGCCCGCCGTGCCGGTGCAGCAAGATTTGCAGCGCGAGCAAAAGCGCCTGCGCCTGAAGCCCGCCGCCGCCGCCAAGGACCACGACCTCGATCTGCGCGCGCCGACCGACCTGGCCCGCAGCCACTTGCTCCACCGCCTGCGCCTGCTCGATGTGCCGTGGGGCGATCTGCTGCGCGCGCCCACCGGCCGGCGCGGCACCTTCCACGAGCGCTGGCGTTTGCAGTGGCACCCCGAACTGGCAGTGCGGTTGGTAGAGGCGGGGCGCTTTGGCAACACGGTAATGGCCGCCGCCGCTACCAAGGCCCAGGAGCTAGCCGCCACCGCCGACGGCCTGCCCGCGTTGGCCGAACTGTTGGATGTGGTGCTGCTGGCCGAACTGCCCGACGCGGCCGGGGCCATCCTCCAGCGGGTGCAGGCCGAGGCCGCGCTGGCCGCCGACCTGGGCCTGCTCATGGATGCCCTGCCGCCGCTCGCCAACCTGGCCCGCTATGGCAGTGTGCGCCAGGCCGATGCGGGGCAGGTGGCGCAGTTGGTAGCGGGCTTGCTCAGCCGCATTGGCGTGGGCCTGCCCGCCGCCTGCGCCTCGCTCAACGACGAAGCCGCCGCCGTGATGGAAGCCCGCCTCGCCGCCGTGCATGAGGTGGTGCTGCTGCTCGACCACGCCGACCAGCGCGCCGAGTGGCTGGCCGCCCTCGCCCGCCTGGCCGACCAGGCCGGCTTGCATGGCCTGCTGGCCGGGCGCGGCTGCCGCTTGCTGCACGAGCAGGGCGCGCTCGACTCGCCCGGGGTGGTGGGGCGATTGCGCCT
>JAYUUW010000162.1:0-1773 GCA_043754665.1 Anaerolineales bacterium
GCGTACATAAACGGCCCCAGGTCCGGCCCCAGCAAATCGCCTGCGAACGCCCGCTGCGCGCCTTCGGCCGTCTTCAGGCTGAGCAGCAGTTCGCCCAGCGGCGTGGCCGCGGCGCTGGCGGCCGTCGCATCCAGAAAGCCCGCCGCCGCGTCGGTCAGGTGGTAGGGCAGGCCGTGCGTCGCCAGCCGGTCGACCGCCCGCGCCAAGTGCACCACGGCGTTGTCGCCGTGCGGCACCGAGCCGTGGCCCGGCTTGCCACGCGCCCGCACCTTGAGCCACACCGTGCCCTTCTCGGCCACCTGCACCATATATACCGGCTTCCCGGCGAAATCCATGTTGTAGCCGCCCACTTCGCTCAGCGCGAACTCGGCCCGCAGCAGCTCGGGGTAGTGCTGCACCAGCCACGGAATGCCGTAGCCGTTGACCCCGCCGATCTCTTCATCCGCCGCCGCCGCAAAGATCACATCGCGCCGCAGCGGCACGCCGTTGCGCTTGAGGAGCAGCAGCACCATCAACTGCTCGGCCACGGTGTCCTTCATATCGGCCGCGCCTCGGCCCCACACATAGCCATCGGCCACCTCGCCCGCGAACGGCGGGTGGGTCCAATGCTCCGGCTCGGCCGGCACGACATCGGTGTGGCAATAGAGCAGCAGCGGCGGCAGCGCGCCGGTGCCGGTCAGCCGCGCCACCAGGTTGCCGCGCCCCGGCGCTGACTCGAGCACCAGCGGCTCAATGCCCTCGGCCCGCAGCACCCCCGCCAAATACTCGGCGGCCAGCATCTCGTTCCCCGGCGGGTTGGTCGTATCCAGCCGCAGCAAGGCCTGCAAATGCCCCACCACTTCCGCCGTCACCGCCGCCCAATCCGTCGCAGCCGTCATCGGTTTCTCCTCGACCCGCGCCGTTCCCCTGCCCATCGCGTCATTGTAACATCCAGCCCCCCACGCCCCCACTACTACACACCCTGCCCCGGCGACCAACCGCCCGCCCCTCGCAACCTCCTGCGTCCACCACCCCTGAGTTCCCCCGTTCATACGCTTTAGACCCTTTACCCCCCTGTCTCACGCGCCCTTGAGTCCCCCGAGTCCCCTGAGTCCCCCCACTTATCCCCCCGCCCTCCCTTCCCGCCTTTCCCCTCCTCCGCCCTCCGCGTTATACTTGCCCCGATGTCCATTCAGGCCACCACGCCCATCTTCGCCTGCCCACAGTGCCGCACCCCCGTGCGCGCCGGCGACACCACCTGCCGCGCCTGCGGCACCAACCTGGCCCTGGCCGCCGCGCTGGCCGAGCGCTCCACCCTGGCCGGCGTCGCCACCGCGGCCCCCACCCAGCCCGACCGCACCCAGGCGCTGCCGCGCTTCGGCGAATATCTCGTCAGCCAGGGGCACATCACGCCGGCCCAGCTTAGCGCCGGGCTTACCCGCCAGCGTGAGGCCGCCGCCCTGGGCCGGCACCAGACCATCGGCCAAACGCTGCTGGCCCTGGGCGTCATCACGCCCGCTAAGCTCGAACTGGCCGGCATCCAGCAGGTGAAGCAACTGCAAACCGCGCTGGAAGAGAACAACCGCCGGCTGGAGGCGCGCGTGGCCGAGCGCACCCAGGCGCTCGAAGCCGCCTTGCAGCAGCTCACCGAGCTGGCGGAACTGAAGGCCAACTTCATCGCCAACATCTCGCACGAACTGCGCACCCCGCTCGTGCCGCTTAAAGGCTTCGCCGATCTACTGCTCAACGGCAGCCTGGGCCAGCTTTCCACCGGGCAGAGTGAGGCCGTCGCGA
>JAYUUW010000163.1:0-2219 GCA_043754665.1 Anaerolineales bacterium
CCGCCGATTGTCAAGTCACCGGTTGGAAACTCAATTGACGACACTTTCGGATACGCGCCGCCTGCTGCGGTGACGGCCAGCGCGGTTAAAACAAGCCGGCCTCGGGCGCAGCGCGCACCCAAGGCCGGTTAGGAGACAGGGCTAGGTCGTCCAGTTACAAATGAATGTAGCCACCCACCAGCCCGTGCGCGGCTTCCATGATGGTCTCGGAGAGCGAGGGGTGGGCGTGCACGTTGCGGGCGATTTCCTCGGCGGTCAGCTCGAGGTTGTGCGCCAGGGTCAGCTCGGGCAGCAGTTCGGTCACTTCCGGGCCGATCATGTGCGCGCCCAAAATTTCGCCGTACTTGGCGTCGGTGACGATTTTGACGAAGCCCTGGTAGTCGCCCAGGCCCAGCGCCTTGCCGTTGGCAATGAACGGGAACTTGCCCACCTTCACCTCGTAGCCCTGATCCTTGGCCATCTTCTCGGTCAGGCCAAACGAGGCGATCTGCGGGTGGCTGTAAATGGCGCTGGGCATGAAGGCATAGTCCAGCGTCACGGTCGCGTGCCCGGCGATGTTCTCGGCGCAGACCACGCCCTGGGCCGAGGCGGTGTGCGCCCAGCCGGTCTTGCCGGTCACGTCGCCGATGGCCCACAGGCCCGGCACGTTGGTCGCCATGCGGTCGTCAATCTGAATGAAGCCCTTCTCCATTTTGACGCCCAGCGCCTCCAGGCCCAGGTTTTCGGAATTGGGGCGGAAGCCGATGGCCACCAGCGCCTGCTCGGCCTCAAAGGTCTCGCTGCCGCCGGGGCCGCTCACGGTCACCTTCACCAGGTCGCCGGAAGCATCCACCTGCTCAACCCTGGTGCCGGTCTTGACCGTCATGCCGGCCTTGCTGAACTGCTTGCCCAGCTCGGTGCCCACTTCCACATCTTCGCGCGGGGCCAGCGTGGGCAGCATTTCGATAATGGTGATCTTCGCGCCGTACGCGTTCCAGATGGTGGCGAATTCCGCGCCGATGGCGCCGCCGCCGATGATGACGGCCGAGGCCGGGGCCGTCTCCTGCAAGATGGCCTCCAGGTAGGTGACGACCTTCTTGCCGTCCACGTTGAAGGCGGCCGGCGGGGCCACGCGCGCGCCGGTGGCGATGACGATGTGCTTGGTCGTCAGCGCCGTGACCTGGCCGTCTTTGTCGGTCACCTGCACTGCGGTGGCGCTCTTGATCAGCGCCGTGCCCATGTGTACATCGATCTTGTTCTTGCGCATCAGCCCGGCCACGCCCTTGGTCAGGCGGTCGGAGACCTGGCGCGAACGCTTGACCGCCACGCTGTAGTCGAACTTGAGGTTGTCGAGCGTAAAGCCGAAGTCCTGGCCGCGGTGGCGCAAAATTTCAGCCACGTGCGCGTTCTGCAGCAGTGACTTAGAGGGGATGCAGCCCACGTTCAGGCACACGCCGCCCAGCCACTGCTTATCAATAATGCCTACCTTCTGGCCCAACTGCGCGGCCCGAATGGCGTTCACATATCCGCCCGGCCCCGCGCCGATGACCAGCACGTCGTATTGGTCTGCCATGTGCTTCTCCTTAAGAGCGCCGGCGCGGCCGGTCGTTCATCATGCGTGAACGTTCAGACGCGGGCGGCTCGGTACTGCGGTGTGTTACGGTCCGAGCCGAATTGTACCAAGAATTAGGTGGTCGGGCGCGCCGCGTTTAGCGCCAGCCGGCCAGCGTGTCGGTCAGCACGCGCATGAAGCGGTCGCCCACGGCGCCATCGAGCACGCGGTGGTCGAAGGTGAGCGTGAGGTAGACCATGGGGCGGATGGCGATGGCGTCGTGGATGACGACCACGCGCTTCTGCATGACGCCGACGCCCAGGATGCCGGTCTGCGGCTGGTTGATGATGGGCGTAGCCAGCAGCGAGCCACTGACGCCGTGGTTGGTGATGGTGAACGTGCCGCCCTGCACCTCATCCGGCTTGAGCGCGCCGGCGCGGGCGCGGCGGGCCAGGTCGTTGATGTCGCGCGCCAGGCCGAGCAGGCTCTTCTCGCCGGCGCGTTTGAGCACCGGCACGATCAGCCCCTCGGCCAGCGCCACGGCCATCCCAATGTTGACCTCGCGCTTGAGTAGGATTTTGTCTTCGGCCCACTGGCTGTTGACCAGCGGCACGGCCCGCAGCGCGGCCACGGTGGCGGCCACAAAGTAGGCCGTGAGCGTCAGGGTGACGCCGTCGCGGGCATAGGC
>JAYUUW010000164.1:0-3921 GCA_043754665.1 Anaerolineales bacterium
CCAAGCTGTATAGCTGGGTGAAAGCGGGCAGTTGGTCAGCCGGCACGAGGCTGGCGCGCTCGCAGTCTTGCAGGTAGCTGCCAAGTTCAGCCAGCGACCCACGCGCCACATGACAATAGCGCAGGTAGTTCGGCAGCGTGCCGGAGCAGTAACCTTCGGCAAGGTTGCCGCCCACACTAATGGCTGCGCCGCGCATCTGGTTTGACAAGCGCCAGTGCGGCGGCCCGAAATGGGCCGTGAGGGCGTTGATCTTGTAGGCCAGATCGCTCGCTGTTTGCCAGGCCACCAGGTTTTTGTAGCCCGGCAGCCGTTCGAACATCTGCGTGCCGCGCCCTTCATAGTCATAAGTCGGCATGAACCCTCCCTGTTACTCACCAACCGCCATGATCCGAGCGCCTACGCTTTAGGCCCTCTATACCCCTTTGGCCCTTGCCTTTCATCGCCGTCGATCCGTCAGTGTGCCCTCTTCCACGGCCTTCCGTTCCATCTTATCGAGCCAGATTTTCGCAGCCGCTAGAAAGAACACGCATAGGCCGATGAGCAGCACGATCTCGGTGCCAACGGGCAGGAAGCCGAGGGTGGGGCCGCTCTTGAAGACGAGTTGGCGCATGGCGTCGAGGCCGAGGGTGAGCGGCAGCAGCGAGGCGGCCAGCGAGATGGCGAAGCCGAAGCTGCGCACCGGGAAGTAGAAGCCGCTGACAAAGTAGATGGGCTCTTGCAGCGTGGTGACGATTTGCCAGGCCTCGCGGCCATAGAGCAAAAAGACCGAGGCCAGTAGCATGCCCAGGCCGTAGAGCGCCACCATGGTCAGGCCGAACACGGCGAACAACTGCGCGAAGCTGGAGACCGCAAACGGGATGCTGAACAGCCAGGTGCCCAGCACCAGGATGATGAGCGCTCGCAGCGTGGTCGCCAGCAGCCCGCCCACCGCCATGCCCAGCAGCACCGCCGTCAGCGAGTTGGGCGCCATGATGTAGAGCGCCAGGTTGCCGGTTTCCTTCTCCCAATACAACTGGGCCGACATCGACCACATCACGTTCATCCAAAAGGCCGTCATGGCGCCGCCCATGACCACAAAGCCAATGTAATCTTCCGGGGCGCGCATGGCGCGGTAGACAAACACATAGCCCACCATCGCCACAAACGGCAGAAAGGTTTCGAAGAAGATCCAGGCCTTCTCGCGCTGCTGGCCGATCACGCGCGGGTAGGCGCGGGCGATGACGGTGCGCACGAACAGGCGGGCGCCGGTGTCGGGCGCGCGGGTGAGGGGGGTGAGCGGCGGGAGCGGCGTCGCGGCCATGGCTAGGCCTTCTCCGCTTCGGCCATGCTGTGGCCGACCAGTTCGACAAACACATCTTCGAGCGTCGGCTCGCGCTTCTGCAAGTTGAGCAGGTGCGCGTCGTGCGCGGTCAGCGCGGCGATCACGCCGCCCAGCGCGTCATCGGCCTCCAAGATCACTTCCAGGGTCGCTTGGCCGTCGAGCGCGGTGTGCACCGCCTTGCGCACGCCGGGCAGCGCTTGCAGCGCGCCTTCCGCGCCGTTGCGCAGCGGGCTGACATCCAGGTGGAAGATGGCGTCGCGCTGGAGGCGGCGCTTGAGGTTGGCGGGCGAGTCGCAGGCCAGCACTTTGCCGGCGTTGATGATGGCCACGCGGTCGCACAGCTCGTCGGCCTCGGCCATGTAGTGGGTGGTCAGCAGGGTGGTGCGGGTGGGGGCGGCGTCCATCCAGGCCCGCACAAAGGTGCGCACCTCGCGGCTGGCGCCCACATCCAGCCCGAGCGTGGGCTCGTCGAGGAAGATCACCTGCGGGTCGGTCAAGAAGCCACGCACGATGTTCATCTTCTGGCGCAGGCCGGTGGAGAGGTCGGAGCTTTTGGTGTTGGCGCGGTCCTTCAGGCCGGTGATGGTCAGCAGTTCGTCGATGCGCTTATACGAATCCTTGCTGTCCATGCCGTAGAACTGGCCGAACATCCACAAGTTCTCGCGCACAGTCAGCAGGCCGTAGCCGGATGACTCGCCGCCGCTGACCATGTTGATGCGCGGGCGCACGGCCTTGGCCTCGGTGAGCACGTCGAAGCCGGCCACATGGGCCGTGCCGGTGCTGGGGGCCAGCAGCGTGGTGAGGATCTTAATCAGCGTGGTCTTGCCGGCGCCGTTGGGGCCGAGCAGCCCAAAGAACTCGCCGCGCGCCACTTCCAGGTCGACGCCGGTGAGGGCCACGCGCGAGGTGGGGTCGCCCTTCTTGGCCCCGCGAATCTTGTAGGTGCGGCCGAGGGCGACGGTCTTGATAGCGGGCTGTTCGGTCGGGGCGAGGGCCATGGGTGCGGTCTCCAAGGATCTGCGGCGAACGTCTGCCGGGCCAGAATGCGCGCATAGTATATAGCAATTTTGTTCCAACCGGCCGGTTGTGTGGCGGTTAGAGCGTAGGGATTCCGTAGGGTGGGCGTAGGATGGCAGACTAGAACCGAATTCCTACCTGTGTTATCTTATTGTCCAGAAGGGCACAACAAACTCTTCTTCTCCTCCTTGAGAGAGCCGGGGTCGGCGTCCCCGGCTCTCGCTATTAAGGCGGCTGACAGCCGCCGTGTGACGCCGGTCCCTCAGCACGCCATCGCCCGCCAGCCGCTATAATCGACCTGCAATGACCACAGCCCAACGCCAAATTGCGCGCGCGGCCGGAACGGTAATGGCCGCCTTCGTGCTGAGCAACCTCGTCGGCCTGGTGCGCCAGGTGCTGGTGGCGAATGCCTTCGGCACGGCCCCCGCGCTGGGAGCCTTCCTCGTCGCCCAGCGCCTGCCGGATGTGCTCTTCAACCTCGTCGCCGGCGGGGCGCTGGCCTCAGCCTTCATCCCGACCTTCACCGGCCTACTGACCAACGGTGACCGGCCCGGCGCGTGGCGCTTGGCGAGCGGCGTGCTCACGACCGTCAGCCTGGTATTGGTCGCGGCCAGCCTGGCGGCGGCGGTGCTGGCCCCCTGGCTGGTGCGCACGGTGCTGGCCGCTGGCTATAGCCCCGAGCGGCAGGCGCTGGCGGTGCACTTGCTGCGGATACAACTGCTGGCCCCTACCATTTTCGGCCTGAGCGGGCTGATCATGGGCATCCTCAACGCCCACCAAAACTTTTTGCTGCCGGCGCTGGCCCCCACCATGCTGTGGGTGGGCATGATTTTCGGGTTGGTGGTGTGGGTGCCGGCGCATGGCATCGACGGGCTGGCCTGGGGCTATGTGCTGGGCGCGGCGCTGCACCTGGCCGTGCAACTGCCGGGGCTGGCGCGGCTGGCGGGCGCGCATTACACGCCGGGGTTGGGGCTGGGCGACCCGGTGGTGCGGCAGGTGGCCCGGCTGATGGGGCCGCGGCTGGTGGGCGTGGCGGCGGTGCAGATCAACCAGGTCGTGACGGTCAATCTGGCGAGCTTCATGCTGGTGCCCGCCGTCGAGTCGCTCACGTATGCGTGGCAGATCTTTACCATGCCGCAGGTCATCATTGCCCAGGCGATTGCGATTGCGGCGCTGCCGGCCTTCTCGGCCATGGTGGCGCGCGGCGACCTGGATGCCATGCGGGCCAGCCTGGCCGAGACGCTGCGCGGCATTCTGTTCCTGGCGCTGCCGGCTACCGTCGGGCTGTTCATGCTGCGCACGCCGATCATTGCCATGCTGTTCGAGCGCGGCGACTTCACGCCCGCGAGCACGGCGCTGGTGGCGGTGGCGCTGGCCTGGTACACGCTGGGCCTGGCCAGCCACTCGGTAGTCGAGATCGTCTCGCGCGCCTACTACGCGCTGCACGATACGCGCACGCCGGTGGTGATTGGCACGGTGGCCATGGGGCTGAACATCGGCCTCAGCCTGCTGCTGGCGCCGCTGTTCACGGCGCTGGGGCTGCCGCCGCACGGCGGGCTGGCGCTGGCCAACACGCTGGCGAC
>JAYUUW010000165.1:0-3430 GCA_043754665.1 Anaerolineales bacterium
CGCGTGTTCTATTTGCAGGCGCAGGCCGAGGCCGAGCTGGTGACGCTGATTGTGGAGAAGCAGCAGGTGGAGGCGCTGGCGCACGGCATTGAGCAGTTCTTGACCGAGCTGCACGAGAAGTTCCCCGACCTGCCGGCCGCGCCCGACGAGTACAACCCAGCCCACATGAAGCTGGCCGTGCCGGTGGACCCGGCCTTCCGGGTGGGCCAACTGGGCCTGGGCTACGACCAAGAGCGCGACCTGCTGGTGCTGGTGGCGCAAGAGGTGGTGACCGAGGAACGCCCGACCGAGGAGGCCAACACGGCCCGCTTCTTTGCCACCCGCGCCCAAATGCGGGCGCTGGGCGTCTACGGCCTGAGCCTGGTGAAGCAGGGCCGGCCCATCTGCGGCAACTGCGGCCAGCCGATGGACCCCGAAGGGCACTTCTGCCCGCGCAGCAACGGCCACAAGCACTAGCGCTGCCGCGCCATTGCCCGACCGCCCGGCCGCGCCCGCCCCGATGAGCGACGAACCGCCCGCCCCGCCCACGATCAGTGTCGAAGCCCTGCTGATGCTCCTGCAGGAGGGCCAGCTCGACATTCAAGGCCTGCTGCCCAACGGCTCGAACTACACCTTCTTGGCGTTTGCGGCGCGCGGCGAGCGGCGCACGCTGGCAGTCTACAAGCCCACGCGCGGCGAGCAGCCGCTGTGGGACTTCCCCGAAGAGACACTGGCCTACCGCGAGGTGGCGGCCTACCTGACCAGCGAGGCACTGGGCTGGGACTTCGTGCCGCCGACGGTCTACCGCACCGCCGGGCCGCACGGCCCCGGCTCGCTGCAATACTTCATCCAGGCCCAGCCCGACTGCCACTACTTCACCTTCTCCAATGACGATAAGGCCGAGCTGCCGCGCGTGGCGCTGTTCGACCTGCTGGTGAACAACGCCGACCGCAAAGGCGGCCACATCATCAAAGACCAGGCCGGCAAGCTGTGGCTGATTGACCACGGCATCTGCTTCAACACGCAGCCCAAGCTGCGCACCGTGGTGTGGGACTTCGGCGGCCAGCCCATTCCGGCCGAGCTGCTGGCCGAGGTGACCGAGTTCCGCCGCCGGCTGGCCGAGGACACAGCGCTGCGCGAGGCCTACCACAGCCTGCTCTCAGCCGCTGAGGTGTCTGCCATGGCCCGCCGCGCCGACCGGCTGCTGGCGAGCGGCATCTTCCCCGAGCCCGGCTCCGGCCGCAACTACCCCTGGCCGCCGCTATAGGGTTGGGTGGGCGGCGCGGTTGGGCGAACACACGCCAGCGCAAGTTCAAAGGGTATAAGGGGTCTGAAGGGTATAAAGCGCTGGTGGATCCGCGCGCACTCGGCTTAGGCGGGTGGGGTTGGGTGGGCGGCGCGGGTTGGTGGGGGCGAGTAGGCAGCGCAAGTACGGGGGACTCGGGGGACTGAAGGGACTCAAGGGCCTCGGTAACCACGCGCCGTCGGCTTCAGGCGCCCCTTATACGCTTTATACCCTTTAGACCCCCGGCCCATCACATACGCAATTTCCCCGCACTGCGCTCTAGACCCCAACCTCCCGCTTGACATTTCGCCACTACAAATATATTATTTAGTCATACCTAATTAATATCACGTGGAGGCGAACATGGCCCTGCTGCAACACAGTCTCATTTATGGTTTGATCTTGAGCGGCCTGCTGGTGGTGGTGATGCTGGCGAGCGTGCGCTGGAACCCGGCCATTTGGGTCGACGATTACCCGCCGGATATTAAGGCGCGCTTCGGCCCGCCCGACGCCCGCACGCAGCGCCAGAAGCTGGTGCTGGTGATCCCTTTCTTTGGGGCGCTCATCGGCACGCTGACGGCGGCCACGATGGCGCTGCCGGCGGCGGGGGTGACGCTGAGTTTCGGCGCGGTGTTCGCCTGCGCCTTCCTGGTGGTGTTGGTCTTCAACCTGGTCGATCTGGTCGTCGTCGACTGGCTGATCTTTGTGACCTGGCAGCCGCGCCTGATCGTGCTGCCGGGCACGGCCGGGATGGCCGGCTACCGCGACTACGGCTTTCACTTCGTGGCCTTCCTGAAGGGACTGATGCTGTGCCTGTTCGCAGGGCTGGTGGCAGGCGGCATCTACAGCCTCATCCATTGGCTGGGGTAGGCGCGACGCCAGGACCACAACTCAGCGACACTGTCTCGCCGTCGCGCATTCGCTTGCCAGCGAGGTCAGCATGATTCTCATTCAACATAGCTTGATTTTCGGCCTCCTCCTCAGCGCGCTGCTCATGGGCGTGCTGTTCGCCGCCCGGTTGCTTATGCCCGCCGTCCCGGCCGGCGGCCCTCCGCCGGTTGGCACACCCGAGGCCAACGAGCGGCGCCAGCGGAAAAAGCTGCTGGCGCCGGTCTTGCTGGTGATCGTGGGCACCCTGACGGCGGCCGTCTGGGCGCTGCCGTCCACCGGCCTGGCGGTCACCTTCGGCACCGTGTTCACGTGCGCCTTCCTGGTCGCCTTCGTGTTCAACCTGGTCGATCTGCTGCTCATCGACTGGCTGCTGGTGGTCGCCTGGCACCCGCGTTGGTTCATTCCGCCGGGCACCACCGGGGCCGCCGCCAATCGCAGCTACAGCTTTCATTTCAAGGGCTTCCTCAAGGGGCTGGGCTTCTGCCTGGCGGCGGGGCTGATCACGGCCGGTGTCAACGGCCTGCTGACGGGGCGGTGGTAGGCGCGACGCGCGGCGGCTTATATTGAGCTGCGCAAGTGCGGGGGACTCAGGGGACTTGAAGGGACTCAAGGGCCTCAGACGCCACGACCGCGCGGCGTCTGAGGCCCTTTCTTTCCCTTGAGTCCCCCGAGTCCCCGGCCCAAATCAGCATAGAGGGCCGGACGCAACGCGCCTGAACCTCACGCCCCGGCTGCGGGTATAATCCCCGCATGGCCTCCGCCTCTTACCCCGACCTGGCGCAAACGCTGGCCCGAAATTTCGGCTTCCGCCTGGAAGACCTGGACGCGAACCGCGCCGGGCGGCTGGCGCGGCGGCAGGTGCTCACCCTGCTGCTGACCGAAGCGGCCTTTGCCGCCCTGACCATCCTGTTCCCGCTGGGCTTTCTGCTCAACCTGCTGCTGGTACGCCGCGCCAACAGCGCCGGCCTGTGGATCATGTTCCTGTGCGCCGGGCTGCCGCTGCTGGTGGTGGGCGCGCTGACGCTGTGGCAGGCGCGCCGCTTCTTGGCGGATGTGGCCGCCCGGCGCGTGACCGCCCATGTGGGCCAGGCCCGCAAAGAAACGCACACCCGCGTCATCCGCAGCCGGGAGGACGTGCGCTACACGGTGCAGTTCGATGCGCAGACCTTCGAAATTCCCCAAGCGGCCTACGAGGCGCTGGCCCCCGGCCGCGTCTACCGCGCCTACGCCCTGCCCCACAGCGGCAAGCTCATCAGCGTCGAGCCGATTGGGTGA
>JAYUUW010000166.1:0-6010 GCA_043754665.1 Anaerolineales bacterium
CCGGCAAAGATCAGGTACAGCGCCGGCAGGCTGCGGGCGTTGGCCCAGGCCCACACCAGCCCCGCCGCCGCCAGCGAGCCGGCTGTCATCAGCCCGCGCGCGCCGTGCCGGTCGACCCAGCGGCCCACCGGGATGGCCGCGATGCCCGACACCAGCAGCGCCAGCGAGAACGCGCCGCTAAGCTGCGCGCGCGCGCCCAACTCCGCTTCCATAGGCACCAGAAAGACCGAGAAGGCGTAGTAGAGGATGCCCCATGAGATCGTCGTGGTGACGGCCAGCGCCAGGGCCATGACCCAGCCATAGTAGAGGCGCGGCGGCCGGGTCGGGGTCAGCGCCTCACGCGCCGCTGAAGTTCCATGGGTGTCACGCTTCATCGAGTCAGCCAATGCGTTGCTTTTGCCGCTTCAAATAGGACGGGGACCAGGCCATCCGCCCGATCCCCGTGATACACACTCGGCCCAGCCCGTCAACGATCAGCAGCGCCGGTTCTGCCTTTTTCTCTTTCTCTTTCTTTGTTCTCTGACCTAGTCGCCGGCCATCGGCTCCAGCGGCGGCGTCGGCCGGTCGGAGGGGCGCGAGGTCGGCTTCGGCCCGCCCACCGGCGCGGCCCAGCGCACGGCGTTCGCCATAATCTGCCGCACCCCGGCATGGAAATACGTGGGATAGGTTTCGTGGCCCGGTCGGAAGTAAAAAATCTTGCCGCTGCCGCGCGTGTAGCAGCAGCCGCTGCGGAACACCTCGCCGCCCGAGAACCAGCTAATCAGCACCAGCCGCTCGGGCGCGGGCACGTCGAAGTGCTCGCCGTACATCTCTTCCGGCCCAATCTCAATGTGGCTCTCCAGCCCCGCCGCAATCGGATGGCCGGGGTCCACCACCCACAGGCGCTCATGGTCGTCGGCCTCGCGCCAGTGCAGCTCGCACGGGGTGCCCATCAGCGCCTTGAAGATTTTGGAGTAATGGCCCGAGTGCAGCACGATCAGGCCCATGCCGTTCCACACGCGCTCCTGCACCCGCTTCACCGTCGCGTCGGTCACATCCTGGTGGGCCATGTGGCCCCACCAGGTCAGCACATCGGTCTCGGCCAGCACGGCGTCGCTAAGGCCCTGCTCGGGCTCGTCGAGTGTGGCGGTGCGCACGCTGGTCAGGCCGCTGGCGTGCAGCCCGGCCGCAATCGCGCCGTGAATGCCCTCCGGGTAGATCGCGCCAATGTGGGCGTCGGCGATTTCATGGCGGTACTCATTCCAAACAGTCACGCGGGGCTGGTCAGTCACTGCCGTTCCTTTCTGAACCGGCGCGGCCCGGCGGGGCGGCTCCGGCGCGCTGAGCGCAATGGCATCCGATGCGGTGCATTATAGCCCTGCTGCGCGGGAGAGAACAAAGAAAGAGATGCTGCGCTAAGAAAAAGGTGAGACCAGCCTTCAGTGGCCCGCTGACGCTGCGGGCAGCCGCCGCCGCGCGCTGCCCTCCCACCTCTCACTTCCCACCTCTCACCTACCCTCCTCCGCGCTGCCCTCCGACCTCCGACTTCTGACTTCCGACCTCCACCCCAGCGCGCTTGACAATCCCTCGCCCAGAGTCATAATCCCTGTGCACCCCGCATCCCCTAGCCTCGCCCCCTGGAGCCGGAGCCACATGCCCAATCCCGTAAACCTGACCCTGATCGGCTGCGGCGGGATGGCCCGCCACCACGCCCGCCAGATTCTCCAGCAGCTCGAGACCACCCGCGTCACCTCGGTCTGCGAGCCGTCGGCCGAAGCCTACGTCGCGCTGGCCGCCATCTTCACCGCGGCCGGCCAAACGCCCCCGCCCAACGAGCCCAATCTCGAACGCCTGCTGGAGCGCTACACGCCCGACGCTGCCTTCATCATCACCCCCCACGCCTACCACTTCGACCAGACCAAACTCTGTCTCGAAGCCGGGCTCGACGTGCTGCTCGAAAAACCCATGGTCATGAACGCCGCCGAGGCCGTCGGCCTGATCGACGTGCGCGACCGCACCGGCCGGCTGCTGGTCGTCGCCTTCCCCGGCAGCCTGTCGCCCTACCTGCGCTCGGCCGTCGCCACCCTGCGCTCCGGCGAGGTCGGCTCTGTGCTCAGCATCAGCGCCACCATCTGGCAAGACTGGGGGCCGAACACCGCGGGCACCTGGCGGCAAGAACCGGCCCTCTCCGGCGGCGGCTTCTTCTTCGACACCGGCGCGCACATGCTCAACACCGTGGTCGAGCTGGCCGGCGAGCCGTTTGTCGAAGTCGCCGCCTGGCTCGACCACAAAGACCGCCCGGTCGAGACCATGGGCGTCGTCATCGGGCGGCTGGCCTCCGGCGCGCTCGTCACGCTCCACGGCTGCGGCGAGGCCATTCCAAGCTGCGCCTCCGACATCAAAGTCTTCACCGACCGGGCCATTCTGCGCACCGGCATGTGGGGCGAGTTCCTCGAAATGCAGCGCGCCGGCGAGAGCGCCCTCAGCCCCGTCACCCTGCCGCCCTCGCTCGGCGTGTGGGAGCAGTTCCTGGCCGTGCGTGAAGGCCGCCTGCCCAACCCGGCCCCGCCCGAAGTCGGGCTGCGCATGGCCCGCCTGTACGATGCCATTCAGGCCTCCGGCGCGCGCCACGGCGCGGTGGTCGACTGCCGCGCGCCTTAAGCCGCCGCTCGTTCCCCTTCTCCCCGAAAGGAGCTTCCGATGCCGCGTCCCGTTACCCTCTTCACCGGCCAGTGGACCGACCTGCCCTTCGACGTCATGTGCGCCCAGGCCAAGGCCTTTGGCTACGACGGCCTGGAGATCGCCGCCTGGGGCGGCCACTTTGATGTCGAGGCCGCCCTGAGCGACGACGCCTACATTCGCAGCCGCCGCGCCAGCCTCACCCAGCACGGTCTGAACGTGTGGGCCATCGGCAATCACCTCGTCGGCCAGGCCGTGTGCGACCGCATCGATGAGCGCCACAAGGGCATTCTGCCGCCGCGCGTGTGGGGCGACGGCAAAGAAGACGGCGTGCGCCGCCGCGCCGCCGAGGAAATGCAGAACACCGCGCGCGCCGCCGCCGAGTTGGGCGTATCGGTCGTCACCGGCTTCACCGGCTCGTCGATCTGGCCCTACCTGTACTCGTTCCCGCCCAACCCGCCCGAGCTGGTGCCGCAGGGCTACGCCTTCTTCGCCGCGATGTGGAACCCCATCCTCGACGTGTTCGATCAGGCCGGCGTGGCCTTCGCCCTCGAAGCCCACCCGACCGAGATCGCCTTTGATATCGCCAGCGCCGCCGCCGCCGTGGCCGCGCTCAACGGCCGCCGCGCCTTCGGCTTCAACTACGACCCCAGCCACTTCGGCTACCAGGGCGTCGATTACGTCGCCTTCCTCACCACCTTTGCCGACCGCATCTACCACGTCCACATGAAGGATGTCTATTGGTCGCCGCGCCCCACCGAGGCCGGCGTCTTTGGCGGCCACCTCAACTTCGGCGACCGGCGCCGCGCCTGGGATTTCCGCTCGCTGGGCCGGGGCTCGATCAACTTTGAGGAGATCATGCGCGCCCTCAACGCCATCGGCTACAACGGCCCGCTCTCGGTCGAGTGGGAAGACAGCGGCATGGACCGCGAGCACGGCGCGGCCGAGGCCTGCGCCTTCGTCCGCCGCCTCGATTTCCCGCCCTCGGCCCGCGCCTTCGACGCCGCCTTTCAGCGGGACTAGGTCAATAGATTTTCTGGACCTCTGACCGACAACCGCAGCACCATGCCACTCGCATCCGATGGCCCGCGCTCACCTCACGTAGCATCCGCTACATCCGCTTGCGCGAAGCGCCACCCGTTGCCACAACGCCTTTAGGAGGCCCATATGCCCGATGAAGAAGTAGGCTTCGTAACCATGGGCGCGGCCCAGGCCGCCGACACGCCCGCGCCCGAAATCGGCGTGGGCATGCTCGGCTACGGCTTCATGGGCAAGGCCCACAGCAACGCCTTCAAGACCCTGCCCTACATGGTCTACCCCCCGCCCGCCATCCCGCGCCTGGTCGCCATCGGCGGGCGCAACGGCCCCGCCGTGCAGGCCGCCGCCCAGCGCTACGGCTGGCAGCACGCCTACACCGATTGGCGCGCCCTGCTCGACAACCCCGACGTGCAGCTCTTTGACGACGCCGGCCCCAACGACGTGCACGCCGCGCCCTGCATTCTGGCCGCCCAGACCGGCCGCCATGTGCTGTGCGAAAAGCCGCTCGGCCGCTCGGCCGCCGAAGCCGCCGCCATGCTCGAGGCCGTCACCAAAGCCGGCGTGAAGCATCTCACCGCCTATAACTACCGCTTCGTGCCGGCCGTGCGCCTGGCCCGCCACCTGATCGAGACCGGCCAGCTCGGCGAAATCTACCACTTCCGCGCCGTCTACTTGCAGGAGTGGATCGTGGACCCCAGCTTCGGCATGGTCTGGCGCTTCAACCAGGCCGAGGCCGGCAGCGGCGCGCTGGGCGACCTGGGCTCGCACCTGCTCGACCTGGCCCGCTTCCTGGTCGGCGAGCCGCGCCGCGTGTCGGCCATGGCCAAGACCTTCATCAAGCAGCGCCCCCTGCGCGATGCCGCCGGCGGCCTGGGCGAAGTGACCGTGGACGATGCCTTCACTGCTCTGCTCGAATTTCAGAACGGCGCGCTCGGCACCGTGGAAGCCTCGCGTATGTGCCCCGGCCGCAAGAACGGCCAGGTGTTCGAGATCAACGGCTCGCTCGGCTCGCTGCGCTTCAACCTCGAGCGCCTCAACGAGCTGGAGGTCTACTGGCAGAACGAAACCCCGCGCGAGACGCACGGCTTCCACAGCGTGCTGGTCAGCGAGGCCTATCACCCCTTCTGGAAGTATTGGTGGCCGCAGGGCCACATCATCGGCTGGGAGCACACCTTCATCCACCAATTCGCGCACCTGTTCGAGAGCATCGTCCACAACACCGACCTGGCCCCCTACGCCGCCACCTTCGACGACGGCTACAAGAACGCCGTCATCTGCGACGCCATCCTGCGCTCGGCCGAAACCGGCCGCCAAATGGATATCACCTACTAGCCGCCGGCCCGCCGCCCTGAAGGAACCCTTATGACCGCTCCGATTGCCTTACAGCTTTACTCCGTGCGCGACGCGCTGACGCAAAACTTCGACGCCACGCTCGAGCGCGTGGCCGCCATCGGCTACGCCGGCGTTGAAACCGGCGGCTTTGCCAATGGCAGCAGCGCCGCCGCCACCGCCCAACAGCTTCAGGCCCTGGGCCTCACCGTGGGCGGCTACCACACCAGCTTGCCGCTGGGCGATAACGCCGGCGAACTGCTCGACATCCTGGCCGCCTACGACTGCCGCCGCCTGGTCTGCGCCTGGCAGCCGGCTGAACTGTTCACCTCGCTCGCCGGCTTGCAGCAGGTGGCCGAGCGGCTGAACGCCGCCAACGCCTGGGCGCTCGACAATGGCCTAACCTTCGGCTATCACAACCACTGGGCCGAGTTTGAGCCGTTCGAAGGGCAGCCCGCGCACAACCGCCTGCGCGCCCTGGTGGCCCCTGAAGTTTTCTTTGAAGTGGACGTTTACTGGGCGCAGACCGCCGGCGTTGACCCGGCCGCCGTGGTGCGTGACCTGGGGGCGCGCGCCCCGCTGCTGCACCTGAAAGACGGCCCGGCCCAGCAGGGCGTGCCCATGCAGGCGCTCGGCGACGGCGTGGTCGACATCCCCGCCTGCGTGGCGGCCGGCGCGGCCCACACCGAATGGCTGATCGTCGAGCTCGACGAGTGCGCCACCGACATGCTCACCGCCGTCGATCGCAGCTACCAGTATTTGATTGAGAAAGGCTTGGGGCGCGGTCAGGGCTAAGCCCGGCCGCTTAGGCGACCGGGGCGGCGGCCGCGGTCAGCGCCGCCTTGGCCCGGTACATATCCTGGTCGGCCAGTTCCAGTAGGGCCGCCGCCGTCATCTTGGGCTGGAAGGCGGCGCGGCCAATGCTCACCAGCGGGCCGTTGTTCATGCCCAACACCCCTTCAATCGCGGCCTCGAGCTTCTCGGC
>JAYUUW010000167.1:0-6558 GCA_043754665.1 Anaerolineales bacterium
GCGGCCGGCGGGCGCATTTGCATCGGTGACCAACTGCACCCCAACGGCGTCCTCGATGCCGCCGCTTACCGCACCATTGGCCGGGTGTATGCGCGGGTGGAGCAGCTAGAGCCCTGGCTCATTGGCGCCCAGGCGGTGGCTGAGCTGGCCGTGCTTGATTTGGGGGAGGCGGGGCCGAGTGACCCAGGGGTGGGCAAGGTGAGCGAAGAGGTAGATGGCACGGTGCAGGCGCTGCTAGAGATGGGGCGGCAATTTGATCTGGTGGACGCCCACGTAGACCTGCACCCGTATCCCGCGCTGATCTTGCCCCATGCCGTGCCGCTGACGCCCGATTGGCAGGCGCGGCTGGCGGCCTACTTGGCGCAGGGCGGCAAATTGATCCTCAGCGGCACCGCCGCGCTCGACCCGGCCACCGGCCTATTTGCGCTCGACGCCATCCCGGTGGAGTGGCTGGGGCCGGCCCCCACCACGCCCAGCTTCATCCGCGCCGAGCCGGCGCTGGCGGGCGACAGCGAAATGGCCAGCGACTATGATTACGTCTTTTACGATCAGGCTTATGTGGTGCGGCCGAAGACCGGGCCGGGGGTACAGGCGGCCGGCGATCTGCGACGGGCGCTGTTTAACCGCGCGTGGGATCACCTGACCGCGCACCGCCACGCCCCCGTGGGCGACTCGCTGGCGGCGCCGCTGGCGGTGTGGAACGCGCAGGTACTCTACCTGGCCGCGCCGCTGTTCACCGCCTACCGCAACTATGACTACTGGGTCTACCGGGTGCTGCTGAATAATTTGTTGCGCCAATTTTTAGACCCGGCCCGGCTGGAACCACTCGGCCCCGGCTGGGTAGAGTACTCGCTGCACACGCAGGCGGCCGGCGCCGCGCACCCGGCGCGCAGCGTGGTGCATTTGGTGGCCTACCAGCCCCGGCGCACCTTTCAGCCGATTGCCCACGCTGACCAGAGCTGGCCGACGGCGGGGCTCGGTTTTAAACTGCGGGCCGCCGCGCCGCCCAGCCGAGTGTACCTGGCGCCCACGGAGCAGCCGGTAGAGTTTACCTATGCCGGCGGCTATGTGCTGGTGCAACTGCCGCCGGCCGGCACACACACAGTGGTGGTGG
Organism: Anaerolineales bacterium; assembly: GCA_043754665.1. Lineage (GTDB taxonomy): Bacteria > Chloroflexota > Anaerolineae > Anaerolineales > UBA6663 > JADZEK01. Next base: position 1,115 of record JAYUUW010000167.1, read on the forward strand.
TTGAGGCGTAAGCGCGGTTGGGGGCAGGGCGCGCGGATAACGATGACCTATGACCCAGCCTGATATTGATTGGACGTTTGACGACGCGCCGGTGGAGGGCGAGGCGGGGCCGGCGGGCGGCGCGGGGCCAACGCCGCGGCGGCCGGGGCTGATTCCGCCGGTGCGGCGGGCGCGCAAGCCGTGGCCGCGCTGGGCGTGGCTGGCGCTGGGCGCGCTGGTGGTGGCCGCGCTGGCCGGGGGCTATTTGTTTACGCGCCTGGGCTGGCGGCAGCTCGAAGCGCAGATCGCCGCCGAGGTGGCCTACGACGATGCCCGGTCGCGCGCCCGCGAGATCGACGCGGTGCTGGCCGCGCAGATGCCCAACGATCAATACTGGCGGGCGCAGCGCGCGGCCGAGGTGGCGCTGGGTTTGCCCGCCCCGCTGCCGGCCGGCAACATGCTGCCCACGGCCTATCCGGCGCAGGTGATTAAGGTGGAAGCGCTGGGCAGTAACCTGTTCGCCGCCACGGTGCGTCGCCGCTACGCCGACTCGGCCGGGCAGGTGGTCAGCTTCGACCTGGTGCAGCGCTACCACAACGCGGCCCCGGGCGAATGGCAGCGGCTGTCAACCGATTACACCGGGCTGGTGGCCGCCACCATTGTGCAGGGCGTGTGGGTGAGCGCCACCGTGCCCACCAGCGATCTGCCCTGGCTGCGGCCGGCGCTGGTGGAGGCCGACGCCATGCTCACCGCCGCCTGCGCCGCCTGGCAAACCTGCCCCCTGGGCAACCTGCTGCCGCTGGCTTTCAACGTCGGCCCGGAGGCGCTCAGCCCCAGCGTGCCGCCGCGTTCGGCGGAGGCCGCCCCGGCCGCCTACCCCATCATCTTCGACCTGCCCAGCGGCGCCCCCAACTTCCCGCCGCGCTTTATTCTTAGCGCGCCGCAAGTGGCCGGCCGCCCGGCCGATGCCGCCGCGCAGGCCGCCTACAACCGCGCCTTGAGCGCCAAGGTGCTGGGCTTCATGGCCGGGGCCATCGCCCAATCGCCGCGCGGCAACAGTGACTATTTTCTGGATGCGTTGGTGGCGCGCATGGAAGGGCAGTTGGGACTATCGGCGGCGGCGGGACCGCTGGCGTCGGCGTTGAATTTCGTGGCCCCGGCCGACCTGTGGCGGCTCAATCACCAGTATGCCACCCCCCGCTCGGCCGCCGCCCTCGATCAGCACCGGCAGGCGCTGGATTTGATGAACACCGTTCTGGCCGACCAGCCGCCGGCGGTGGATGGCGCGCTGCTCGAAACGGTGCACCGGCTGGACCTCTCGAGTTTGGAGGCGTGGCTGGGCACGGCCCTATTGCCGGGCGAAGTGGCGGAGGCCATGGCGCACTGGGACACCGCCATGCAGCAAGGCTTGGGTCGCCCCGCGCCCGATGGCGACTGGCCGGAGGCAGAGGGCCTGGCGCTGATCTGCGCCGACAGCCTGTCGATCGTCACGCAGGGGGCGCGGCGGCCGGTGGCGCTGGGCTTTGCGCCGGCGGCGTTCTACGGCGCAACGCTCAACCGCAGCATAGGGGCGGGGCGCTACCTGGCGGTGAACTACTCCCTGCGCCAGTTGACCGAGCAGGCCTTCACCCACCTGGAACTGTGGGTGTTTGATCAGGCCAGCGGCGCGCCGGCGGTGCGCGTGAGCGAGAACGGCTACGCCGTGGGCTGGGGCGCAGATGATGCCCTGTACTACTTGCCCCTCGATGAGCCGGAGAACGACACCGGTCGGCCCAACGGCCTGGCGCTCAGGCGGTATGACCCCGCCAGCGGGCAGACGACGCTCGTCGCTACGAATATCTTTCCAGGCCCCGCCGCCGCCTGGAGCGCCGACCGCCGCAGCCTGCTCCTCACGCACGAGACCCTGGGCGCAGAGGCGGGGGAGCCGGTGAGTGCGGTGCGGCTGCTCACGCTCGACCAACCGGCCGCCACGCGCTCATTGGTCGCGGTGTATCCGCAGTTCCAGCGCGCTTACCAGCCGCTCTTCGCCCCGGGCGGCACGGCCGAGCGGGGGCCAGTGGCCTACCTGCTCGACCGCTTCGGCGGCGTTGAGCGCAACCTGGAACTGCATGTGCTCGACCTGGCCTCGGGTGAAGATCGCGTGCTGTTCGGCGGCGCCGAGGCCGATGGCGCGGTTGGCAGCATCGGCATGCAATTATTGTGGTCACCCGGCGGCGCGTGGCTCGGCTTCGGTAGTTATGGCGGCGGCGTGCCGCGCCTGTTCACGGTGGAAGCCGCCACCGGCCAGGCGCGTGAATGGCCGGTGGCGACGGGGTGGCAGGGCGCTTACTTCCCGGTGGGCTTCTCGGCCGATGACGGTTACTTCGTGGCGCAGAACTATAACGGCCCGAATGATACCGAGCACTACGTCATCTTCGACTTGAACGCCGCCGGCGACGCGCCGCTGCGCGAGTTGGACGGCAGCAGCCTGGCCTGGTCGCCCAACGGGCACACGCTGGCGTTCTCGAACCCGTTGGGCGTCTTCCTGGTCGATGCCGCCACGGGCGACTACCAGCGGCTCCAGGCGGAGCCGTGCGACCTCGACTGGTAGCGTAGGGCAGCTTCCTGTTTGACGTATGCCGTCACCCAACCGGCAGCCTTCGCGCAGCCTCGCGTAGGGGCGTTTTAATAAACGCCCAGCGCTCGCTACCAATGAAACGCCGTACATTCAGCCGGCACCCGCTATAGGGTCAAATACTGCGTCTCAAGGATTCACCGTGCGATGAGCCGCCCTTCGGATGGTGGGCCGTCCGCCGATAAACCTGCCGCCGGTCATGCACTGCGTGGAGTGTCACAGGGTTGAGTAGGTCCGAGTTGCGGATTCCTCACCGGCCCGAAGGGAGCGCCAGGCCAAAATACCCGAGGCCGGGTTCGGAATGACAAATCCGGCGGGCGGGTGACGGCGGCGGTCTGTTTGAGCGAAGGGGGGTGAGCGCGGCCACAGCCTGCGCCAAGCGTGGGTGCCGGCCGTGCACGTCAGTCGGTAGCTGCCGTTGTCTTAAAGCAAAAAGCAGCGGTCACACGCCCGCTGCTTTCGCGCCGCCTCACCGCTCAATCAAAAATCAGAAATCCAAGATCAGCAATCCGTTTACTCGATCAAGCGGTTCTGGATCGCGTAGTGGATCATCTCGGCGTTGTTCTTGAGGCTGAGCTTTTCAAGGATGCGCGCGCGGTAGGTGCTGATGGTCTTGGCGCTCAGCACCAGCTCGTCGGCGATCTGCTGCACCGTTTGGCCGGCCGCCATCATGCGCAGCACCTGAAACTCGCGGTCCGACAGCGCCTCGTGCAGCGGCTTGTCGTTGTCGCGGTCCATGTCGAAGGCCAGCTTCTCGGCCAGCGTGCCGCTGATGTACTTGCCGCCGGCCATGATCTTGCGCAGCGCGGCCACCAGTTCCGACGGCGCGCTCTCTTTGGTCAGGTAGCCCGAGGCCCCGGCCTTCAGCATCCGCACCGCGAACTGGTCTTCGGGGTGCATGCTCAACACCAGCACCTTGGTCAGCGGGCGCTCGCGGCGCACATCTTTGAGCACATCCAGCCCGCCCCGTCCCGGCATCGACATATCGAGCACCAGCACATCCCAGTGCTCGGCCCGCACCAGCATCAACGCTTCCTCGCCGGTGGGCGCTTCGCCCACCGTGCCCACCTCGGGGATCTCGGTGAGGATTTGCTTCAGCCCCTGCCGCACCACAGCGTGGTCGTCGGCTAGCAGCACTTTAATCATGTGGCGCTCTCCTTCGTAGTCGGGTGGTCGCTCACGGGTGAGGCCTCCCCATCCGGGTTGGCCGGCGGCCGGCGAAGCACGCGCTCCAGCGGCACCTGAATGCTAACGGTGGTGCCCGCGCCCGGCTGCCCGATGATGGTCAGGCGGCCGTGCAAGGCCTCAATGCGCTCGCGCATCCCGGCCAGCCCCAGTGACTTAAGCCCGGCCAGCTCGCCGGCGGTAATGCCGCGCCCGTTGTCCTGCACGCGCAGCTCCACCAGGGCGTCTAGCGTGGTCAGGCTGACGGCAATGTGGGTGGCTTGGGCGTGGCGCACCACATTGGTCAGCGTCTCTTGAAAGGCGCGGAACATGCCGGTCGAGGCGGCGGCGTCCCAGTCCAGCTCGCCGACGCGCGAGTCAAACGTGCAGCTCAGCCCAGAGCGCTTCTCAAACTCCTGCAACTGCCACTCCAGCGCGGCGGCCAGGCCAAAGTCGTCCAGCAGGGCTGGGCGCAGGTCGGTGGCAATGCGGCGCACCGTGCGCACCATCTCGTCAATCATATCCGACAGCGCTTCGAGCCGCGGGACCACCTGGGCCGCTTGGGCGTCGTCGGCCGCCGCCTGGCGCGCGCGGGCCACATCCATCTTCAGCCCGGTCAGGCTGCCGCCCAGCTCGTCGTGAATCTCGCGCGAGATGCGGGTGCGCTCATCCTCGCGCGCCGCCTGCATGTAAACGTTCAGCTCGCGCAACTGCGCGTGCGATTGGGCCAGCGCGGCTTCCATGCGCGTGCGTTCGACCATCTCGGCTTCCAGGTGCGTGTTGGCCGCCGCCAACTGCGCCGTGCGGCTGGCCACGCGCGCCTCCAGTTCGGCGTTCAGGCGCTGGGCCTCGGCATAGAGCTGGGCGTTTTCCAGCGCCACCGCCGCCCGCCGGGTCACCTCCTGCACCACCTCTAAATCGGCCGGGCCATACTGGCGGCCGGAGCCGGCATAGGCCAGCGTCAGCATCCCCAGCGCCCGGCCGCTGCGCATCAGCGGCGCATGCATTAACGACTCGACCAGCAGGGCGGGCGGTTGGTCAGCCGCGGCGGCCAGCAACTCAGGGCTCACGCTAGTATAGCGCGGGACACCCTGTTGGGCGGCCTCGGCAAATAACCCGCCGGCCGGGCCTAGCACCGGCGGGGCGCGGTGCTGCCAGGCGCGCAACTCGGCCACCCGCGCCGGATCGCGGTGGGCCAGCGCCACCGGCTCAACGGCGTCGGCCTCGGTGAACCGATAGATGGCGCAGAAATCGGCCAGGGCCGGCAGCATGAGCTGCAGCACGGTTTCTAAAGTGTGAGCGTAATCGAGCGAGACCGCCAGCGACCGGCTGATCTCGGCCAGGAAGCCCAGCCGCTGCTGCGCGGCCTCGGCGGCGGCCCGCGCGGCCCGCTCCGACTCGTAGCCGCGCGTGCGCTGCAGGGCCTGCGCCCCTTGGCGCACCATCGCCAGCAGCAGCGCGCGCTCTTCCAGCGGAAAGGCGTGGGCGTGCTCAAAGTTGACGGCCAGGCTGCCCAGGCGGCGGCCCTCCACTTCCAGCGGCAGGTAGGCCACCGATTGGAAGCGGGCCGGTTCATGGAGGGGCGCGAAGGCCGGGAAGCGGGCCGCCAACTCGGCCGGCGATTCGATCCACACCGCCTCGCCGGTGCGCACCACCTGCGCGGCGGGCGCGTCGGCCTCGAGCGCAA
>JAYUUW010000168.1:0-6476 GCA_043754665.1 Anaerolineales bacterium
CCGCCGGTTTTTGATTCCGGATTTAGCCGGCTACGGTCTTACGTGCGGAACGCCAGCACCAGCAGCACCACCCCCACCACCACAAACATCGCGATCAGCGCCACCATCATCACCGTCGAAATTGCCATCTGGGTCGCCATCGTCGGGCTGGTCACGCGCACTACCCCGCCGGTCGTCAATTCGCCGCTCTCCTCCAGCGGGTGCGTTGCGTCGGCCGCGTGCCGCACAAACGGCGGCGGGTCAGGCACCACGTCAAGCCCCCGGCGCGGCTCAGGCATTCCCGGCGCGTGGGTCGGCACCGCCCGTACAGTTTGCGCTTGCAGCAGCGTCGGCAAGCCGCACTCGCGGCAGAATCTATCTGTCGCGTCGAGCGCGTGGTGGCAGCTCGCGCATTGCTGCCCCGCTTCTGATTGCTGGCTTTCCATCAGGTCTACCTCTCCCTGCCCCCCAATTTCCCTCGGATTTTAGTCCAAGTCTCCCCGCCCGCCAACCCACGCCCCGCCGCCGCTTGCCCACCACCTTGGAGTCGAACCAGGATCGCCGCCGTCATTCGTTATAGCGCATGACGCCGCGCGTCAGTCCGCCTGGCGCCTCTCCCCTGCCGAACCCGCTGATTGCCCGACCTCCTTCGTGGCCCGTCGTTCCCCCGTTCGTGGCCTGCTACCGCCATCCCCTGTTCTGTGCTAACCTTTCGCCGCTCTCTACCCACCACTCGGAGACCGCATCCCCATGAAGAAATGGATTCTCGGCACACTCGGTGTCCTGCTCGGCGCCATACTCTTGGTCGTTTTGGCCCTCGGCTTCTGGCCGGTCGCGCCCGATGTGCCCACCGTGGGCGCCGGCGGTAAGGCCGGCGCGCCCTCGGCCCCCACCAGCCCCGACGTGCGCGGCACCGGCCAAGTCATCATCGTCAACCCCGGCGACTCCATCCAGGCCGCCGTCGACCAGGCCCTGCCCGGCGACACCGTCCGCGTCATGCCCGGCCTGTACCAGGGGACCGTCCTGGTCGAGATTGACAGCCTCATCCTGGAAGGCGTCGTTGACGGCGCACAGCGCGCCACCCTCGACGGCGAGGGCCAAGAGGCCAACGGCGTCCTCGCCATCAGCGACTACTTCACCATCTCCGGCCTGCGGGTCATCAACTACACCTCCAACGGCGTCACCACGCAAGGCGTCACCGGCCCCATTTTCCGCGACCTGATCTTGGAAAACACCGGCGAGTACTCCATCTTCCCCATCCTGTCGTCCGACATACTGATTGAGAACAACGTCGCCAGCGGCGTCAACGACACCGCCTACTATGTCGGCCAGTCGCGCGGCATCATCGTGCGCAACAACGAAGCCTTCGGCAGCGTCTCCGGCATCGAGATCGAGAACTCGGTCGACGCCCTGGTCGAGAACAACTACACCCACGACAACACCGCCGGCATTCTCGTCTTCATTCTGCCCGGCAAGACCGCCACTGAGGGGTCCAATACCCGCATCGTCAACAACCGCATCGAGAACAACAACCCGCCCAACTTCTCGCGCCCCGAGATGACCGTCAACATCGTCCCGGATGGCACCGGCGTCTTCATCATGTCGGCCGACACCACCGAGGTCACCGGCAACACCTTCACCGGCAACAAGTCTTTCGCCGTCGCCATCGTTGCCATATCCGACTTCCCCGAGTTCTTCGGCACGCCGCCCGGCGGCTGGGATATCCCCGTCCGGCCCGAAGGCAATTGGATTCACGACAACATCTACACCAACAATGGCTACGACGCCGACCCCGAAGTGGTGGCTGCCGGGTTCATCGGCGCCGACCTGCTCTGGTCCACCACCGGCGCCGGCAACCGCTGGGACGAGCCGGCCGCCGCGCGCTTTCCGCCCTTGCTGCCAGGCTCCAACTGGCCCGCTTTCCTCCAGCGCGCCTATCAGCGCCTATTGAACATCGCCGTCAACCTGTAGGGATCACTATCGATTGGCAGCGGCCTTGTCGGGCCGCTATTGACCATGCCCATCCGCAACAACGTCACCCGCCTGCTCGACGCCCGCCAGGTCGCCTATGAGCTATTCGAGTTCCCGCCCGAGAAGCACTCGGCCGAGGTCACCGCCGACATACTCGGAGTGCCGCCGGAGATGGTTTACAAGACTCTGGTGGTGCTGCGTGAGGCGAAGGGGAAGAAGCCGCTGCTGGTCATGTGCCCGGCCGGCCGCGAGCTTGACCTCAAAGCCCTGGCGGCCTCGGTGGGCGAGAAGAAGCTCAAGATGGCCGCCCAGCGCGAGGCCGAGGCCCTCACCGGCTTGCAAGTGGGCGGCATCTCGGCCCTGGCGCTGATTAACCGCGGCTTTGAGATTTGCCTATCGAGCGCCGCCGTGGACCTGCCCTACATCCACATCAGCGCCGGCCAGCGCGGGGCCAACCTGCGCCTGAGCGTAGCAGACCTACGCGCCCTCACCAACGCCCGCCTGGTCGCCACGGGCTAACCGTTATTTGTACGACTCGGCCTGGAGCGTGAACAGTCGGGCGTAGGTGCCGCCCTGCGCCAACAGCGCGGCGTGGGTGCCCTGCTCGCTGATCGTGCCGTCCTCGATCACGCAGATGCGGTCGGCCATACGCACGGTCGAGAAGCGGTGGCTGATGAGCACGGCGATCTTGTCCACCGTCAACTCGCGGAACTGCTGAAAGACGCGCATTTCGTTGTCGGCGTCGAGCGCGGCCGTGGGCTCGTCGAGCACCATCACCTCGCAGTCGCGCATGAAGGCGCGGGCCAGCGCAATCTTCTGCCACTCGCCGCCGGAGAGGTCGCGGCCCTTGCTGAACCAGCGGCCCAGCGTGGTCTCGTAGCCTTCCGGCAGCGCCCGGATCACCGGGTCGGCGCCACTTTTCGTCGCCGCGTGCTCAACGCGCGGACGGTCATTCATGCGGTCAATCTGGCCGAAGCCCACGTTCTCCGAGGCGGTCAGGTGGTAGCGCACAAAGTCTTGAAAGATCACGCCAATGCGCTGGTGCAGCTCATTGAGGTCAAAGTCGCGCAGATCCACGCCGTCGAGCAAGATTTGGCCCTCGGTGGGGTCATACAGCCGAGTGAGCAGCTTGATCAGGCTGGTCTTGCCCGCCCCGTTCGGCCCGACCAACGCGATCTTCTCGCCGGGCTTGATGAGCAGGTTGATGTGGCGCAGCGCCCAAGTCTCTTGCCCGGCATACTGGAACGACACATCGCGGAACTCCAGGCCGGTCTGAAAGTTGGAGGGCACCGCCTGCGGTTTGGCGGCCACCACCATCTGCGGCTTCAGCTCGAGGAAAGCGAACAGGTTGCTCATGAACAGCCCGTTCTCGTACAGTTCGCTCAGGCCGCCCAGAACGGCTTCGAACATGCTCTGGCTGCCCCGGAAGATGCCCAGGTAAAGCGTCATATCGCCCAGCGTGATGGTCGCTCCCACGGCGCGCCACACGATCCAGGCATACGCGCCGTAGTACGAGAGCGTGGCCAATAGGCCCCAACCCAGTGAGGCGAAGCTGCGCTTTTGGGCGATGCCCTGGTCCTCTTTCAGGAACTTCCAGAATAGGTCGGCATAGCGGCCCAGCAGCGGCTCGCCCAGGCCAAAGAGCTTGACCTCTTTGACCGCGTCGTAGTCGGTGAGCAGGTGCTCCAGATACATCAGACGGCGGGCTTCGGGCGCGCGCCACGAGAGCACCCGGAAGTTCAGCTCGGCAAAGCGGCTCTGCGCGATGAAGGCCGGGATGGTGGCGACGAACAGGATCAGCGCCAGCCACGGGCTAAAGCGCACCAGCAGCGCCCCGAACGACAGCAGCGTGACGATGTTCTGGGCGACATAGAAGCCGCCATTGACGATTTGCAGCCCGCGCCAGTCGGCTTCGCGCCGGGCGTTCTGCATCTTATCGTAGAACTCGGCGTTCTCGAAGTGCGAGAGGTCGAGCTCCAAAGCCTTGCGGATGATGCGGGTGTTGATGGCCAGGTTCAGGCGGGCGTGCAGCACATGCTCGGCCAGGGTGCGGGCCTGGGCATTGAGGGATTGGATCAGCAGCAGCCCAAACTCGGCCAGCAGCAGCGGCAGCACCGCCCGCAGCCCGGCCTCGGCCCCGGCTTGGGTGTTGATGGCCGTGACCACGGCATCGACGATAAGCTTGCCGATCCAGGCCTGGCTGGCGGGCAGCAGCGCGCCGACCAGCGTGCACACAGCCATGGCCGAGGCCGAGCCGGGGTGCGCGGCGAACACGAGCGCAAACGCCCGGCGGATGTTGACCGAGGCGTCGGCGAGCTTGATGCGGCGTTCGGCCGCCCAGGCGCGCCACTGGCCCCAGCGTGAGAGGGAGGGAGTAGTCGTCATAGTTCCTTAAGGACACAGACCGGCCGGGCTGTGACACCATGCCACAGACCCCGGCCGGACTATCAGTATAGAGAGCCGCCCACCGGCCCACAAGTGGCCGAATGGACAGGGGCTAGACCGGCTGAACGCGCAGGCCGCCGTCCACTACCTCCCACAGCTCGCTGGCGAAGCTTTCGATGAAGTAGCGGTCGTGCACCACGGCCAGCACGGTGCCCTCGAAGCCTTCCAGCGCCTGCTCGAACCGGGCGCGCGACGGCAGATCGAGGTGGTTGATGGGCTCGTCGAGCAGCAGGAAGTTACAGCCCTGCACCACCAGCGCCCCAAGTGACAGACGCGCCCGCTCGCCGAACGACAGCTTGCCCACCGGTACGAACACATCGTCCCCGGCGAACAGGAAGTAGTGCAGGAACGCGCGGGCATCGGTCTCCGACAGCGGCGCGCGGCGGCGGATGGTCTCCAGCGGGTTGAGCGCGGGGTCGAGCAGTTCCTGCTCCTGGGCCATGTAGCCCACCCGCACGTTGCTGCCCAGCCGCGCCCGCCCGGCCAGCGCCGGCAGCACCCCCGCGATGGTGCGCACGAGGGTGGTCTTGCCCGCGCCGTTGGGGCCGATGAGGGCCACCCGCGCGCCGTGCCGCAGCGTGGCATTCAGCCCGGTGAGCAGCGGCACCCCGCCATAGCCCACGGCCAGGTCTTCGAGCACGAGCACATCTTGACCGCTGACCGGCACCACGCCAAAGTCGAGTTTCATCTGCCAGCTCGGGCGCGGCTTCTCCAGGCGCTCCTCGGTCAAGATGTGGTTGATGCGGGCCTCGATGTGCTTGGCGCGGCCGACGGTGGCCACGCTGCGGTTGGCAAAGAAACCCTTGGCAAACTTATCGCCCGAGTCGGCTTTGCCGCCCTTGCGGAAGCGCGCGATGCCGCGCAGGTGGCGGGCCGCGCCGCGCAGTTGCGATAGCTCCGCTTGCTGGTCGGAGAAGGCTTGCGCTTGGCGGTCGCGCTCGGCCAGCTTGGCATTGACGTAGTCGGAGTAGTTGCCGGCGTACTCGCTGGCCTGGCGCGTGGCCGGGTCCATCTCGACGATGCGGTTGACGGTGCGGTCGAGAAAGGCCCGGTCGTGCGAGACCACCAGCGCCGCCCCGCGATAGGCATTCAGCCAGTCCTCGAGCCAGGTGAGCATGTCCAGGTCGAGGTGGTTGGTCGGCTCGTCCAGCAGCAGCAGGTCGGGGTCGGCCAGCAGCACGCCGGCCAGCGCCAACCGGGTCTTCTGGCCGCCGCTGAGGGTGTTGACCGGCGTATCGACCGGCAGGTGGCCCAGGCCGAGCGCCGCCAGCACCACCGGCACGCGGCCCGGATCGACGGCGGCGGCGCTGAGGTGCGCCAGAGCCGTGTCGTAGGCCTGCTGGAGGGCGGGCTGGCGCGGGTTGGCAGCCAGGTCGGCGGCGAGGCGTTCGATCTCGGCGCCCAGCGCGGCCAGGTCGCCCTGGGCGCGGTCGAGGTAGCCGGCGATGGTCTCGGCCGGCTCGAACTGCAAGCCCTGCGGCAAATAGCCCAGGCGCAGACTGGCCGGGGTGGTATGCACGCTGCCCGAGTCAGGCCGCTCGACGCCGGCCAGCAGGCGCAGCAGCGTGGTCTTGCCGCTGCCGTTGGGGCCAACGAGACCGGCACGGTCGCCGCCGGTGAGGCTGATGGAAACGTCGGCCAAGACGGTCTCGAGGCCGTAGGATTTGGTAAGGTGATGGGCAATTAACATCTGACACTCCGGGCGCTTAAAACAAAAACCGAGGGCTAACGCCCTCGGTTTTCTTTGTTGAGCAGGAAGCGCCACCCTGCGGCAAAGCACCAAGCTACGTTACCCGGAAGAAGTGAGTGTTAGAGATTAATCCGTGTCATCGAAAGGCTCCTCGTGAGTGGCAGAGAAAGTATATCACACTGCGTTGGTGCGACGCACGAGGCGCGCGAGGAAAAACGGCAAGCCGCCCATCAAGACCAAGAGCACGACGACGCACAGGATGGCGGGCCAGGGGAAGGCCACCGGCTGGTCGGCCACGGCGAATTGAAAGCTGCCCTCGATCGAGTGGCCGTCGCCACTGACGGCCGACCACTGCACGGTGTAGGTGCCGGCGGCGAGGGCCGGGTCCACA
>JAYUUW010000169.1:0-10676 GCA_043754665.1 Anaerolineales bacterium
CATGGCCACCCGCTTGAGCCAGTTTTTAAGCCCGGACGAGCTGGCCACCGTTGATGCCCACGAGCCGAACGCTCTCGACCGCGTCATCGCCGCCCAGCCGACAGCGGTGCTGCTCGATGCCGGCGACGAGGTGGTCAACCAACTCGCGCCGCTCGGCCGCTTATTGGGCGCGCTGCCCACACTGCGCATCATTCAGGTTGACCCGCGCGGACATCAAGTCCAGGTCATCACCAGCGCCTGCCACACGGTGGATCAGGCGCAAGACCTGCTGGCAATTTTGCAATCGAACCCATGACCCCTCTTACCGAAGGAGGCCCCACCCAGTCAGTGCGGCGGCCGCCCCCCACTCAGTTGTTCCGTGTTAGTGCCCGAGGAGAGCAAGTATGAAGAAGTTATTCGTTTCTGGAGCAGCGCTGTTGGGCTTGGCCCTGCTGCTGACGGCCTGCGGCACGCCCACCGCGGCGCCCACGCCGGTGGTGCAAGAAATCATCGTCACCGTGGAAGTGCCGGTGGTGCAGACCCAAGTGGTCGAAGTACAAGTCACGGTCGCGCCCGCCGTGACCATTCCGTTTGAAGCCCTGTGGGCCGGCTCGGCCCATGCCGATGCGTCGGCCCCGGCTTTTAACCGGTGGAACACCGATGACCCGGCCGTAATTCCAGATCGGTGCGCTAAGTGCCACAGCGCCAGCGGCTTCCGCGACTTTGTGGGCGCCGACGGCACGGCGGCCGGCACCGTGGACGGGCCTGCGCCCATCGGCCAGGTGATCACCTGCGAAGCCTGCCATAGCCCGGAGACGCAAGCCATGACCAGCGTCACGTTCCCCTCCGGCGCCGAGATCACCGGCCTGGGGCCGGAAGCGCGCTGCATGACCTGTCACCAGGGGCGCGCCTCGGGCTTGAGCGTTGTGGACGCCATCACCAAGGCCGGCCTGACCGACGATGACACCGTGAGCCCCGACCTGGGCTTCACCAACATCCACTACTTTGCCGCGGCGGTCAGCCGCTACGGCACGCAGGTCAAGGGCGGCTATGAATACCCCGGCCAGACCTACGATGTGCTGTTCGAGCACGTCGAGGGCCTGCAGACCTGCACCGACTGCCACAACTCGCACAGCCTGGAAGTCAAGGTTGACACCTGCGCGGCCTGCCATGCGGTGGGCAGCGTGGAAGACCTGCGCAACGTGCGCATGAGCAGCTCCACCGTCGACTATGACGGCGATGGCGACATCGAAGAAGGCATCTTCTTCGAGCTGGAAGGCGTGCGCACCAAGCTCTTCGAGGGCATGCAAGCCTATGCCAGCGAAGTCTCAGGCGTGGCGCTGGTGTACGACACGGCCAGCTACCCGTACTTCTTCATCGACACGAACGCCAATGGCGCGCTCGATGAGGGCGAAGCGGTGAGCGAGAACGCCTACAACGGCTGGACCGGCCGATTGGCAAAGGCGGCCTACAACTACCAGACCTCCCTGAAAGACCCCGGCGCCTACGCGCACGGCGGCAAGTACATCATCGAGCTGTTGTACGACTCGCTGGCCGATCTGAACACCGCCTTGGCCGCGCCGGTTGACATGACCGGCATGCACCGGGTGGATGCCGGGCACTTTGCCGGCTCTGAACCTGCCTTCCGCCGTTGGGATGCCGATGGCGCAGTGCCCGGCACGTGCGCGAAGTGCCATGCGCCGTCGGGCCTGCCCACCTTTTTGGCGAACGGCGTGAACGTGGCGGCCGACCCGGGCAATGGCCTGCTGTGCTCCACCTGCCACGACAGCGTCACCAGCTTCACGCGCTACGTGGTTGACAGCGTGAAGTTCCCCAGCGGGGCCACGGTGACCTTCGGCGAAGGCGCCGAAGCGAATCTGTGCATCAACTGCCACCAGGGGCGCGAGTCGACGGTCAGCGTCAACGCCGCCATCACCAAGGCCGCTGTGGGCGATGACGAAGTCAGCGATGGGCTGAGGTTCCGCAATGTCCACTACTTTGCGGCCGGCGCGACGCTGTTCGGCACCGAGGTCAAGGGCGCTTATGAGTATGAGGGCCAGGAATACCTGGGCCTGAATGCGCACGGCGGCGTTGGCCCGACCGACTGCGTAAGCTGCCACCAGACCCACGCGCTCGAAGTGAAGGTGGCGGACTGCGCGGTCTGTCACAAGACCGTCGAGACGGCCGAAGATCTGCGGGGCATCCGCACGTCGGAAGTCGACTTCGACGGTGACGGCGATGTGACCGAGGGCATCGCGGGCGAAATTGCCACCCTGCAAGACGCCCTGCTGGTGGCCCTGCAAGCCTACGCGGCCGACACGGGCGGCGTGGCGCTGGTCTACAGCACGTCGGCTTACCCCTACTTCTTCGCGGACGCCAATGCTAACGGCGCGATCGATGAAGGGGAAGAGGCTTACGCTACCTGGACCCCGCGCCTGCTGCGCGCGGCCTACAACTACCAGTACTCGCAGAAGGACCCTGGCGCTTTTGCCCACAACGGCCAGTACGTCATCCAGTTCCTGTACGACGGATTGGTTGACCTGGGCGCTGAAGGCGTGGCGACGTACACGCGGCCCTAAGCTTTAGGATCAACACTACGCAAGCGCTTTACCCAACCGGGCGTCGCATGACGCCCGGTTGTGCGTTAACGCGGCGGTTGTCGTTAGGGCGCGTTGGCCGAGGGCACGGGGCCGAGGGGATGGGGTAGCGGGCCATGCGGGCTTGTTCAGAAACAAAACGCGGGCGGGGTGGTGCTGTCCAAGCGGGCGGTCGCTAAGAGGCGAGATTCCTCACCGGCCCGAGGGGAGCGCAAGGTCAAACGACCTGAGGCCGGCTTCGGAACCCAAACAAAGGACGTTGGGGCAGGTGTGACAAATCCGGCGGGCGGGTGACGGCCGGCGGGCTGTCTGAGCCGAGTGGGATGGGGTAAGAGGTTGTGGGCGCTTTGGGATGACACAGGCCCAGAACACAAACAGGCCGGCAAATTGCCGGCCTGCGCGTTGGTGATCGGGCGGGGCTTAGTGCGTGGTGGCTTCCAGCAGCACTTCCAGCGCGGGCGGCGTGGTGTGCTCGGGCGGCTTGCCGGTGGTGGGATGATCGACCACGTTCAGGAACTTCACCCCGAGCGTAAAGGCCAGCAGCCCATAGGCCACGATCCCGGCGGCGCTGACGAGCTCGACCAGCGAGGGCACGTAACTGGTGTAGCGTGCTACGATCTCGCTGGGCAGGTAGGTGAGGACCACCAGTTGCCCGACCAGGTTCGTGTCCCAGCGGTAGGCCACCACCCCGGCCACAATCAGCGCCAGCGCGATGGGGCGGCCGGCCCGCCAGGCTTGCAGGCGCGGCACCAGCAGCAGCAGCGCCGGCACCACCGCCCCTAAGAGCATTTCGATCACCCAGAAGTTGAAGGCCAGCGGCCCCTGGGTAAGCCAGTGCAGCCCTTCGGTGCGGCCGGGCAGATAGGTGTAGGTCATCGACAGCGCATCCCAGAAGCGCATGTACAGGTAGACCACCAGCGCCCAGCCGATGAAGCGCGTCACCGAGCGCAGCGCCCCTTCGTCGAGCGTCAGGTGCGGGCGCAGGCGCGCCACGACCTGGCTGGCCAGCACCGTCAGCGCCTGCCCGCCCACAATGGCCGAGAGCATAAACAGCACCGACAGATCGGGGCGGTACCAGATCGGCCGCGCCTTGAGCACGCCATAAGTCGCGCCCAGCGACGACTGGTGCAGCATGGAGAGCGCCAGCCCGGCCAGCGCTAGCACGGGGGCCAGCCGGTGCAGCGCTTGCAGCCAGCGCGCCACGCCCGGCCAGCGCCGCACCAGCCAGGGCAGCCCGCCGAAGATCGGCGCCGTTTCAATGATCAGCACGGTGAAGTACAGCGTGACGCACATGGTCACTTCCCACAGCACCGAGTGCGGGTTCCAGAAGACCAGCGCGTGCCAGAAGCGCTCCGGCCGGCCGATGTCGAGCATGAGGCACAGCACCGCCATGCTATAGCCGATCAAGCCGATGAAGGTGGCCGTGCGCGCCAGCGGGGCCAGCCGCTTGAGGCCCAGCAGATAGACCGCCGCCGAGAGCGAGAACGCGCCCGCGCTCATCGCGATGGACGACAGATCGACGGTGATCCACAGCCCCCACGGCACCAGGTCGGTCAGGTTGGTCACGCCCAGGCCTTGCGTCATCACGACGACGCCGGCCGCGACCCCGGCCACCAGCACGGTTGCCAGGCCGGCCAGCCACAGGTGCAGCGGCCCCAGCGTCGGAAACTTGCGGGGGGGCAGCGTCAAGGTGGTCATGCGTCCACCGGCGCTGCGGCCTGGGCTGGCAGGTAATACACGCGCGGCCCAGTGCCCAAATCTTCGCGCAGCCGGTAGGAGGGGTGGTGCGCCAGCAGCTGGCTCACCGGCGAGTTGGGGTCATTCAGGTCACCGAAGGCGCGCGCGCCCATGGGGCAGGCGTTGACACAGGCGGGCGTGGCTTCGGCAGCGACGCCGGGCGTCAGGCCCAGCGCCAGCCCGCGGTCGATGCGGCCGACGCAGAACGAACACTTCTCGGGCACGCCGCGCGGCCGGCGCTCGACCTCGGGCGCGCCCCACATGGGCACGGCCGGGTTCGGGCCGGTGAAAGTGTCCCAGTTGAAGGCGCGCGCCCCATACGGGCAGGCGACCTCACAGTAGCGGCAGCCGATGCACTTGTCGTAGTCCATCATCACAATCCCGTCGGCGCGGTGGTAGCTGGCCCCGACCGGGCAGACTTCGACGCAGGGCGCGTGCTCGCAGTGCATGCAGGGCCGGGGCAGGAACACTTCCCGCTCGCCCAGCGGTTCCATCTCCAGCACTACGTTCCACGAAATCTTCGGGTTGATGTCGTTGGTGGCGCGGCAGGCCAGCGTGCAGCGCCCGCAGCCCACACACTTGGCCTGGTCGATCACCATGGCCCAGCGGTGGTCGCTGCTGCCTTCCACTTTGGCCTTGGCCGGCCAGGCCGCCTGCGCTACTTGCAGCCCCAGCGCCGCCATGGCGCCGGCCGCGCCCAGCTTGAGAAATCCTCGGCGATCAAGTATTTTCTGGCTCATACCATCACCTCGCTAGACCTTCGCTTTGCCGTGGCCCAGGCCCAGGCGGGTGGCGCCGCGTTCGAGCCAGGGGGCCAGCACCATGCCCAGGGCCAGGCCGATGAGCCCGGCGAAGAGCGCAAAGCCCACGGGGCTGGCCGGCTCGGGCGTAGCGCTGACGGTGCCGCTGCTGCCCGAGTTCAACGCGCTGGGGGGCACTACCGGCGTGGCGGTGGCGTCGCTGGCCGGCACCAGCATGGCGGCCGACGGGTTGTGGATTTCGTTTTCGTGGCACTGGGTGCAGGTGTTCAGGTCCACCACAAACGTATGGCTGTGCTGGGCGTTGCCCATGCCCAGCGGCGCGTCGGTCTTAGTGATGTGGCAGTCGGTGCAGCTCAAGCCCTCTTTGGCGTGGTTGGAATGCCCAAAGGCTTCGACCCGCGTGCCGTGGCAGTCGGCGCACAGCGCGGAGGTGTCGGCCGCCTTGATCATGGTGGCATGCGGATCGTGGCAGCTAATGCAGGTGAGATCGCTCTGGCCGTGGCGGCTGTTGGCCCACTCGAACTCGGTGTCGCGGTGGCACTGGCCGCACAGCGCGGCCGAGCGGCTCATGTGGGCCGGGGCCAGCGGGTGGTTGGAGGCCACCGGCGAGTGGCAGGCGGCGCAGGTGACGCCGGCGGCCTCGTAGGTGTCGGTCTTGGGGTCGTAGCCGGTGGTGTGGCAGCCCAGGCACTCGGGCGGCTGGCCCTGAGTGGTCCAGGCTTCTTGAAATACCGGGTCGACGAGGGCCTGACTGTGCGCGCCCGCTTCCCAGGCCGTTTGATACTGCGCGTGGCACTCGGCGCAATCCAGCGCGTCCCCCGCGCCTTCCACCGGCGGCGCGGTGGCGGCCGGGGCGGGGCGGTCCGCGGCGGCCACGGCCACTGGCGCCGCCGCCGCGCCGGCCAGGGCATACGTCACCAGGGCCAGCGGCAGGGCCACCAACAAACCCACCAACAATCGAAGCAGACGCGTCATCATGGGCACTCCTCTAAGCCCCCACCGGCCGAGCCAGCGGGGGCAATGCACTTACACCGAGTGGGTCGCCCGCGCCGGCTCGGGCACGGGCACCGCGGCAAAGAATTCACAGACCAGGCAGCCCGCGCGCAAGTTGCCGTCGCGGTCGCGGAACTGCTGCCAGCAGGGGGTGTCTGGGTTTAGATAGGCGGCGCACTGCACCCGGCGCGCGGGGGCGCAGTTTTGCGCGTCCCAGCAGGGTGGGTTGGCGGGCGGCGGTGCGGCGGGGCGCTGGGCTTGGGCCTGCCAGCGCGCATCGAGCCGCCGCATGACCCACACCATGCCCACCAGCAGCGCCGCCGGCAGGCCCAGACGCACCAGCAAACCGGCTGTCACCGTCAGCCACAGTCCGGGCTCGTTCACCGCGCCACCTCCGGCCGGCGATTGGCCAGCGCCTGCAGCAGCGTGCCTACGCCCAACACCAACACCAGCGGCACCAGCACCCGCAGCGTCAAGCCAATTGCGATGGTCAGCGTCATAGCGGTCATCTCTACCTCCCACTCACTCGCCTCGATGAGTTCGGTTGCTCATCGATCTGTTCCTAGCATAGGCATTGGCCCGCTCGGCGTATATCGGCTGACCGCCGTATCTTTGGCTGGGGCGCGCACCCCACGCGGGACTTCGGCCGCATGGGTGATTCACCCCAGGCGGCATGGGAAGCAGACCAAGTGGACCGCCGATGGCTGGTTGCGCAGGGCCGACGTTGACCCCGGCGAATAAATTCGCGGCAACATAAAGCGAAGCCCGCCTGCGCGGGCTGGGAGGGCAGCGCCGTAATAGTCGCTGCGACCAATGCGCCCGAGTGCAGTCGGCTGGTTGGGGGCCCGGAAAGGGGACAACAAAAACGGGCCAGTCACGAATGACTGGCCCGCTGGGGCGCGACAGGTTGTGGCGGCGCTGGGAGGTTAGGCCTGAATGATGCCTTTGCGTATGGCGTACTTCACCAGGTCGGAGCGCGTGTGCAGCTTGAGCTTGGCCATGATGTTCTCGCGGTGCCGCGCCACGGTCTTCGGGCTGATGCTCAACGCCTCGGCAATCTCGGCGTTGCTCGAGCCTTCGGCCAGATAGGCGAGCACCTCTTGCTCGCGCTCCGTCAGCCGGTTCAACGCCTCGGCCGCCGCCGGGCCGCGCGGGCCGGCGATGTAATCTCTCACCAGCAGCTTGGCCAGCGACGGATACAAGTACACCTCGCCCGCCGCCGCCGTGCGCACCGCCGTCAATAATTCTTCGGGCGCGGCGCGCTTGGGGACGTAGCCCGCCGCGCCCGCGTGCAGCATCCGAAAGAAATACTCTTCGTCTTCGTGGATGGTCAGCGCCACCACCGCCACTCGCGGCCAGCGCGCCTTGATCACCGCCGTGGTGTCGATGCCCGAGGCATCGGGCAGGCCAATATCCATCAGCACCAGGTCGGGCTGGAGCAATTCCACCAGCGTCAGCGCCTCGTGGGCGGTGCCGGCCTCGCCGCTGATCTCCAGGTCGGGTTGGCTTTCCAGCAGCAGCCGCAGCCCGGAGCGCACGACGGCATGGTCATCGACCAGCAGCAAGCGAATGGTCATGCGAGGCCCTCCGCCGCCGCCGGGATGGCGATGGTTACCCGCGTGCCCTGGCCGGGGCGCGCGCCGATCTCAAAGTGGCCGCCCAACAGCTCGGCCCGCTCACGCATGCCCAACAGCCCCCAGGCGGGCCGGCCGCCTGGCCGCTCACCCGGCGGGCCGGCGCTCGGGCCGCGCCCGTTGTCATCCACTTGCAATTCCACCCCCTCGGCCGTGAACGACAGCCGCACCCAAGCCTGGGTGGCGCCGCTGTGCTTCAGCACATTGGTCAAGGCTTCTTGCGTCATGCGAAACAGCGCCGTGCGCACCGGGCCGCCGGGCTGGCGCCGCTCGCCGTCGATCTCCACCTGCACCTCCAGCCCGTGGCGCTGCTGCACCTCTTTGCCATACCAGCGCAGCGCCGCCGCCAGCCCCAGGTCGTCGAGGTGCGAGGGGCGCAGGTCGGCGATCAGCGCGCGCAGTTCATCGAGCGCGCTGGTCACCAGCGTTTCGAGCTGGCGCAGCTTCTGCGCCGCCGCCGGCGGGGTGGGAGCCTCGCCTTGCAACGTGGTGGCCACGCCGCGCAGCCCCAGGCCCAACGCCGTCAGTGATTGGCCGGTGGCGTCATGCAGTTCGCGCGCCACGCGCTGGCGCTCGGCTTCCTGCGCGGCCACCACCCGCCGCAGCAGCTCGCCGCGCTGCGCTTCGCGCCGTTCAGCCTCTTGCAGCCGCGCCGCGAGCAGGCCGGCAATTTGGCGTTGGGTTTCCACCTCAAACGCCCGCAGAAAGCGGATGATGAAAATCGACGCGGCCGAGGCGGCCAGCGCCCGCACGATCTGGATGGGGAAGCCAAAGACGCGCAGAAACAAGGCTTCGTTCAGAAAGGTGGAGGGCGGCAGTTGGCTCCCCTCGGCGAACAGTTGGCCCACCAGCCCGTACCAGGCGAAGGCCACCGCCGCCCACAGGCTGTCACGGCTAAAGCCCGTCAGTCCCGCTTGCCGAAAGGCCCGCTGCTGGGCGATGAGCCCCGCCGCGGCCAGTAGCGCCGCCGGGAGCGCCAGGGTGTAGCGGGTCCAGACGTGCGCCGCCTCCCACAACCCGGTGGTCAGCCCCAGCCCGAGCGCCGGCCGCAGCGCCAGCAGCCCCAGGCCCCACAGCGTCACCTGCACGATGGGGATGGTCAGGCTCAGGCGGCGAGACGTTTCGGTGGGCGAGAGCAGCGAGGCCCCAAACGCCGTCAGCGACAAGAACGAGAACGACAGCAGGGCCAGCCGCAGGCCCTGCCACAGCGCCAGTTCGGGGCCGGCGGCAGTCGGCTGGCCCAGCCGCTCGAACATCTCCATCCATTCGTGCAGACCGTGCAGCAGCCCGAACACCGCCAGCGGGCGCAGGGCGTGCCGCAGCCGCCGGTCGGACGCGCGCCCGCCTTCCAGCGCCACCAGCAGGCCCATGGTGAAAAACGCCAGGCCGTAGATGAAGAAAACGATGGTCAGATTTGGTTGAGTCACACCCGCCCTCGGCGGCCCCCACCGGGGCCACCCTTAGAGGGTAAGGCGCGGCGGGCCGGGCGGCGAGTGTCATTTATCCGGGTTTGGGGGGCAATTCGGCGTAGGGCGCTCCACAAACCGCCGGCCGCCGCTACTTAAGGTTCTGGATAATGGCCTGGGCCGTGTCGCTGGCCTTCTTCTGGAGGTTCGACAGCGTCTCCAGCAGCTTCGCCCGCCGGTCCAGCAACTGTTGCAGGCGAAGCGACGCCAGCTCGCCCAGCTCGCTCAGGCTGTCGAGCCGGCCGGTCAGGTCGTCGACCACGGCCTGGAGGTCGGCCACGCGCTCCAGCTTGCGCGGCCACAGGTCGCAGGGGGTAAAGCGCACGCCGCCCGGCGCGTCGGCAGCGAGCACCGGCAGCTTCACACGGTGGTAGGCCCGCTCGGAGCCTAGCCCGTGGGAAAGATCGAGGGTCCGCGCTGCCGGCGGGCAGGGCTGGTTGGCGGCGGCGTCGCGCTTTACCTGGTTGATGATTTCGCGCAGGGCCTGCTTGGCGGCGTTGGCGGCTTGCATCTCGGCCAGGAGGGCTCGCAGGTCTTCGTTGGCGCTCTTGGCCGCTTCCAGCATGACGAGTTGGACCAGCGCCATGATGTCGCCGCCGCTATCCAGGCTGGCCCACGCGGCGGGGCTGATCTGGCCGGCGGCGGCCCCGGCGTGGGCCTCCATCCAGCGCAGCGCGGTGCGCACCACCTCGCTTTCATCCAGGTAGCGGCCGGACTGCACTTGGGCCTCTACGTAACGCTTCGATGCGGGGGATAGGACGATGTTCATGCGCCGCCTCCTGACTGGCGAGTCGAATCGCGCCGCCGCTCAACGCCCTGGCTTGAACCGTTCGCGCACGTGCGCTGCGATCTGGCGCTCGGTCATTTTATCCACGGTTTCAACGCCCACCACGCGCGCGGCCAAGTTGGTTGCCTCCAGTTGTTTGGCCAGCTCCCCTTTGGCCTCGCCGGGGCCGATGATCAAAATCGCTTCCGCGTCCTGCAGGGCGTCGATCACCGCTTTATAGAACTGGGTCAGGAGGTTGGCGTAGCGCCGGTCGCGCATGTCCTCCGCGGTCACCTGCACCGGCCCGCCTGGCGACCGGATATCTGATTCTATGTCGGAGGCGATCTGCGTGATCGTCTCGGTCTCGCCCGTCAGGCTCACCAGCGTGGCCTCCCGATGATCAATCCACACGCCCACATTCTTTGCCATCTGCGCCTCTCTCTCTCTATGCCTTGCGGCGGGTTAGTCGGCGGCCCTCAGCGCGCTCCCGGCGCGCACCGTCAGCCACTGGTTGGGCGGCCGCTGCGCCCCGAAATTGGCCCATGCCTTGCTGGCCCAGTCATATTCTAGCGCCCACTGCCCCGGTGTGTCCTGTTTCTCGCATCCGAACGCCAGCGCTCCGGCCGGCGCAGTTGCCCGCCGCGCACTATACGCCGCCCAAATAAAAGCGGGGCCAGTCGGCGTTACCGACTGGCCCCGCTGAGTATTGCCTCCGGCCTTGCGCTCAGGCCAGCGTCAGCGGC
>JAYUUW010000170.1:0-3898 GCA_043754665.1 Anaerolineales bacterium
CTGGGGGCGCTGGGCGCGAACGGGCTGGCCGGGTGGATGCTGGCGCTCATCAACGTGCCCGCCGCCCCGTTTGAGGTGCTGCGCACGACGTTGGTCTTCCAGTTGGGGGCCGGGCTGCTCACGCCGCTGCTGGCCGGGTCGTACCCGGTGCTGCAAGGCGTCAGCATCTCGGTGCGCGAGGCGCTCAACGCCTATGGCCTGGGCAGCGGGCGCTACGGCGTGCGCCTCATCGACCGCATTTTGGGCCGGCTGGCCGGGCTGCCGCGCATGGTCAGCCTGGCGCTACGCAACACCTTCCGGCGGCTGGGGCGCGTGGCGCTCACCCAGATCACGCTGGTGGCGGCCGGGGCGATCTTCATGATGGTGCTCAGCACCCATCACTCGTTCAACGAGACCATTCTGCAAATCTTCCGCAGCTTCGGCTACGACGTGGTGCTGGGCTTCGACCAGCCGCAGCGCATCGCCGAGATCACGCCGCTGATTGAGGGCCAGCCCAACGTCACCCACGCCGAGATGTGGGTGTTCGAGTCGGCCCAGGGCCACGTGCCCGGCGCGACCGGCCCCGGCACCGAGCACGACGTGTTCCTGCGCGGCATTCCGGTCGACACCGAGTTGTTCACGCCCGAGCTGACCGCCGGGCGCAACCTCGACCCGGCCGACGGCCACGCGCTGCTGCTGAACCAGAAGCTGGCCCGCACCATGGAACTGGGCGTGGGCGACCAGATCGTGCTCAACTTCGGCACCTCCGGCGAGAGCACTTACACCATCGTCGGCCTGATCTTCGACCTGGCCGGGCGCGACCAGGATACCGCCTACATTAATCGCGAGACGCTGAACGCCGACCTCAACCGAGTGGGCCGCGCCAGCGTGGCCGAGATCCGCGTGGCCGATAACTCGCTGGCCGGGCAGTTGGCCATGACGACCAGCCTGCGCGAGAGCTTTGAGGCGCTGGGCATCGGCGTGAGCTTTACCGACACCGCCGCCGAAACGCAGACCAACGCCAACGCGCAGTTCAGCATCCTCACCACGCTGCTGCTGATTATGACCTTCCTGATTGCGGTGGTTGGCAGCTTTGGCCTCTCCGGCACGCTGTCGATCAATGTGCTCGAGCGCCGCCGCGAGATCGGCGTCATGCGGGCGGTGGGCGCGTCGTCGGCCGATGTGGCCTTCATCTTCGTGGGCGAGGGCATGCTGCTGGGGGTGCTCAGTTGGCTGCAAGCGGTGCCCATCAGCCTGTTCGCCGGGCGCTACTTCGTCGACGCGCTGGGCGTCGTCATCGACTTCCCGGCGGTCTATCACTATTCGCTGCAAGGGGTGTGGATTTGGCTGGGCATTGTGCTGGCGCTCTCGCTGCTGGCCAGTTGGCTGCCGGCCCGCCGCGCCACGCAGATCAGCGTGCGCGAGAGCCTGGCGTACGAGTAAATTTTCGCTAGAGAACGTGGGGTCCTTATGTTGAAATCATTGCGTCTTTTGAGTGGGTTGGCCCTGGCCGCCCTGCTGGCCGCTTGCGCCGGGCGGCCCACCGCCGCGCCCGATACCGTGCCGGTGGTGGTCGATGACTTCGCCGTGGCGGCCGATGGGCGGCTGGAGCCGGCCCAGGCGCTCACGCTGGTGTTTGCCGGCGGCGGGCAGGTGGGGCAGGTGTTCTTTGAAGAGGGCGACGCCGTGGCCGCCGGCGATCTGGTGGCCCAACTCGATAACACCGAGGCCCTGCAAGCCCAGATTGCGAACGCCGAACTGGGGCGCTCCAACGCCGACTTGCAGCGCACCAACGCCGCGCTTGAGCGGCTGAGCGCCGCGCAGGCCCTGGCCGACCTGGACGCCACCGCCGCCATCGTCACCGCCCAGGCCGCCTACGCCGTGGCTCAGGCGCAGGATGCGCTGCTGAAGGCCGACAAGGACCTCAAGAACATTTCTAACCCGGTCTCCGAGCGGCTGGTCGATGCCGTCTCCGACGCCAAGCTGGCGCTGGATAATGCCAAGGCCGGCTTGCAGTTGGCCAACGTCAGCCCGGAGCAGCAGGCGCACGAGATCGCCGTCGCCAACACTGACTACGCCTTCCGCATCTACCAGGACTTGCAGGCCCGCTACGATGACAGCAACGGCAATTTAGAACTGCTCGACGCGGTGAAGCAGGCCCAGGCCGCCTACCAGGCCGCGCTCGACGCGCAGTTGGCGCTGGAACTGCAAATCTCGACCGACACCGCCAACCAGGGCGACGCGGTGGCCAAGGCGCAGGAGGCCTACGATGATGCGGTCGCCAACCTGGCCGCCGCCGAGCGCGGGCCGGATGCCGACCGGCTGGCCCTCGCCCAGGCCAACCAGGCGCTGGCGACCGCCACGCTGCTCGACGCCCAGCGCCGCTACGCCGACGTGCAGGCCGGGCCGGACGCCGATCAGGTGGCGCTGGCCGAGGCGCGCCTGGCCTCCGCCGAAGCCGCACTGGCGGCGGCCGAAGCCGGCCTGCCCGCCGCCGACGCCGCCCTGCTGGCCGCCCAGGCCGCGCTGGAGAACGCCGAACTGCGCGCGCCCTTCAGCGGCACGCTGGCCGACTTTGACCTCACGGTGGGCCAGCAGGTCGCGCCGGGGCAGGGCGTGGGCACGCTGGCCGACTTTTCCACCTGGAAGGTCGAGACCGACAACCTGACCGAGATCGACGTGGTGCGCATTGCCGCCGGACAGGGCGTGGACGTGGTGCTCGACGCGCTGCCCGACCACCCCCTGCGCGGCACCGTCACCGCCATCGACACCGTCTTTGCCGAGCGCCAGGGCGACATCACCTACACCATCCGCATCACGCTCACCGACACCGACCCGCTCATGCGCTGGGGCATGACCGCCGCCGTCACGTTCGACAAGTAAGCGATTGCTGACACGCACCTGTGGTGGTGCAGGTGTTGTTGATTTCTGATTTTTGATTGCTGATTGCCCAATCAGCACCAACGCGATAACAATACCGGGGCGGCGCGCTTGCGTGTCGCCCCGGTATCATTTATGTTCTCTGCCGACGGCCTGTAGCTCTGCGCTCAGATAGCCGCCGGCCGTCACCCTCTCGCATGAATTGTCATTTCGAAGCCCCCCTCAGGCGATTGGACCTAGCCTAACCTTGTGGGGGGTGAGAAATCTCGGCCGCTACCTATCGGCCTTGCGCCCGACCGCGCCGCCCCGGTATTGTTTATCATCCTCCCACCTCCCACCTCCCACAAATCCGAGTACACTTAGCGCCTCGCTCGCTCAGGAGTACCCGGCATGGCGCCTGACAATCCGCACGACCCGCTCACTCTCAAAGACGGCACGCCCGTGCGCGTGCGCCCCATCCGCCCCGACGACGCCGAGCGCCTGCAAGCCTTTCACGCCCGCCTCTCGCCCGACAGCATCTACCTGCGCTGGCTCAGCGCCCACCCGGTGCTCTCGCTGGCTGAGGCCCAGGCGCTGTGCAATGTCGACTACGCCGCGCGCATGGCCCTCGTCGCCACCCTCGCCGCTGACTCCGCCGCCCCGCTGATCGGCGTGGCCCGCTACGGCCGCGTGCCGGCCCGCGCCGACGAGGCCGAAGTGGCCGTCGTGGTCGAAGACGCCTACCAGCATCGCGGCCTCGGCACCGCCCTCCTGCGGCGGCTCATGGTCTACGCCCGCACCCAGGGCTACCGCTACTGGTCGGCCGAGATCAACGTCGCCAACGCCCGCATGATGAAGTTCATCCAGCGCGGCGGCCTGCCCATCTCCAAGCAATATGAGGGCGGCAGTTGGCAGATCCGCGTCGAAATCGCGCCGCCCGACGCGCCGCCGCCAACCTAGACCGATAATGTCTCAGAACGTGGTGTAATTTGACAAAAATGGTCACCGGCGTCTTCATGGGTGATGGCGAAACCAACCATGGGAGGACACACGATGACCA
>JAYUUW010000171.1:0-8428 GCA_043754665.1 Anaerolineales bacterium
GAGGCGGGCGACCCAGGCGCGGTGGCCGCCCGCCTGCACCCACGGCGGCATGGCGGCGTCGAGGCCGGTGGCGGCGGCGGGGTAGGTGTACATATCGGCGGTGACGGCCAGCCCTTCGGCGCGGGCGGCCTCGATGCGGGCGATGACGGCGTCGAGCTTGGGCCAGTTGGCCTGGCCGGCGGCCTTGAGGTGGTAGACCTCGGCGCGGGTGGGCGCTGCGCGGGCGATGGTGATGAGTTCTTCCAGGCCCTCCAGCAGGCGGTCGCCTTCGCTGCGCAGGTGCGAGATATATAGGCCGCCATACTCAGCCGAGGCGCGGGCCAGCGCGATCAACTCGCTGGTGGGCGCGAAGCAGGCGGGCACGTAAATGAGCGAGGAGGCCAGGCCGACGGCGCCGGCGCGCATGGCGGCGCGGACGAGGCCGCACATGGTTTCTAGCTCGGCGGGCGTGGCGGGGCGATCTTCGTAGCCGAGGGTGTGGATGCGAACGGTCGTCGCGCCGACGAACGAGGCCACATTGCACGACACGCCGCGCGCCACCAGCCAGTCGAGGTACTCGCGCAGGGTGGTCCACTCGACCGGATAGCGGATGTCGCCCTGACGCTCAAGCGCGTCGCGGCGCATGGTTTCGGTGAGCGGGCCTTCGGACCAGCCCTCGCCCATGACCTCCAGCGTCACCCCTTGGCGCAGGTCGCTTTGCGAGCGGCCGTCTTCAATGAGCGACTCACTCGCCCAACTGAGCATGTTGATGAAGCCGGGGGCCACGGCCAAGCCGCCCGCGTCAATCTCGACTCGGCCGCGCGCACCGGCCAGCGGGCCAACGCGGGCGAGGCGGTCACCCTGCACCGCCACGCCACCGGCGAAGGGCGGGCCGCCGTCGCCGTCGTAGATCAGCGCGTTGTGGATGACAAGATCGTAGTCGGCGGTGTTGGTCATGAGGCGGCAAGTTCCTGGGCGGTGATGATGGCCGGCGGCGCGTCAAGCTGGATGGACACACCATCGAGCGCGGGGGTGAGGGTGGCGGTGAAGTCGAGCTTGGGGCGCAGCTCCAGCCATTCGACGCGGCCGGCTTGAATGGCGTCGCGCACGCGGCGTTCGCGGGTGGAGAGGGCCGAACTGCCGGTCTTGACCTCGATGAGGACCACGCGGCGCACGTCGCCTTCATCCAGACCGTCGAACACGATCAGGTCAACCGGGGAGCCGATGAAGCGGGCGTCTTTGGGGTTGAAGGGGAAGTCGGGCAGGTAGGGGACGAAGTGCTCGGTGACCTTGCCGCTGATGACGGCGCGGCTGCGGGCGATGGCGTCTTGGCGGATGGTCTCTTCGTAGGCGACCTTCCACTGGGCCAGGTCGTTTTGGGCCTCGCCCTGCGCCACGGTGGTCTGCTGCTGGCGGGCGGCGGCTAGCTCAGCCTCGCGCCACTGCCGCAACTGGGCCTGGGCGGCATGCTGGAGGGCGAGGGTGCGGGTTTGTAGCTCGGTGAGGAGGTAGGCGGCGGACTGCTGCTTGACGGTGTCGATTTCGGCGCGGGCCTGCTGCACTTGAGCCATAGCCGCCTGCTGGACGGCTTGCAGTTGGGCGGCTGAGGCCTGCTCGGCGGCGCGGCGGGCGGCCTCGGCCTCGACGGCGTGGCGCGCCCGCACGGCCGCCAAGCGATAGGCGAGAAAGCCGATGACGCCGACGGCGACGAGCAGCAACACGAGCGCGGCGATGAGCGCAACAACTAGAACAGGCTGCATGTTTCTCTCCGGGCAGGCGGGCCTAGCCGGAGCGTATGCGCCGGAACCATTGAAAGAGCACATAGAAATTGTAGATCAGGCCGAACAGCAGGCCGAGCGGAATGAAGATCGCCGGCAAAAGCCACAGATCAGTAAAGCTGTCGAGGCGGGCGATGGCGGGGTCGGCGCGGTCGTAGCGCAGGTTCACCTTGTCGCCCAGGTCGTAGGGCGAGGGGTTGGTGTAAGTGCCGGTCATACGGTAGCGCTCGCCGGCGACGGTGTACTCGACCACGGGGGCGTAGCTGGTGCCGTCGTCGTCGGTGCTCTCGTCGATATCGACGACGGTGCCGGTGACGGTGCCGCCGGATTGCACCAGGGTCCAACTGCGGTAGCCGTACCAGCCGCCGATGCCGAGGAAGATCAGGACGAGGGCGTTGAGGAAGAACCAGAGACAGCCGCCGCCGACGGCGTTGGACGCGCGTTGCATGGTCATGGTGTTAGATGCTCCTTAGCGAACGGTCAGATCATGATGGGCGCAGGCCCACGGCGGCGGGCGACGACCATGGCCAGCATGATGACGTTGAACAGCAGGCCGCCGAGGGCCGCGATGGGCAGGAAGATGAGCGGGATCAGCCACAGCTCCCAGAAGTTGTTAATTTTGGCCGTGCCGGGGTCGTCGAGGGCGTAGAGCATATCGACCTCCTGGCCGACATGGTAGGCGGGCGGGTTGGACGAGCTGCCGCCATGGAAGGTGTAGGTCTCGCCCGCGACGACATACTCCACGACGGGCGCGTAGGTGGTGCTGCCGTCGGAGGTGGAGGCTTCCATCTCGACCACTTCACCGGAGACTTGGCCGCCGGAGGTGGCGAGACGCCAA
Source organism: Anaerolineales bacterium (assembly GCA_043754665.1). Taxonomy (GTDB): domain Bacteria; phylum Chloroflexota; class Anaerolineae; order Anaerolineales; family UBA6663; genus JADZEK01. The sequence goes on from JAYUUW010000171.1 coordinate 2,596, forward strand.
CTGTTGAAGCCATACCAGCCGCCGATGACGAGGAAGACGACGAACATGAGGTTGAGGCCGAGCCACAGACAGCCAGTGTTGAGGGCGTTGCCGCCCGAGCGAACAGTCATCATCAGGGCCGCCTCCTTGGGCGGCGAGCCGAGCGCCCCTAGGATGACGAGTTATGGGGCGGTTGTCAACAGGCGGAAGGGGGAGGCGGTGGCTGGGCTGATCGCTGATCATCATGGTGAGATTTCTCACGCCCGCAAAGTAGGGAGGTGGGACGAACGGGAGGTGGGCGTTCGAAATGACAAGGCAAGCAGGGGGCGATGCGGCGGCGCCAAGGTCATCCAGGGAGCGACGACCACCGCGACCAACATGAAAAGCGCCAGCCCCCTACCCAGCCGGGCGGCGCCAGCCGGTGCGTTGGATGATCCGCTCGACCAGGCGCGGGGCGAGGGCGTTGAAGGCGAGCATGACGCGCAGCATGGCGGGCAGCACGATCTCGCGGCGGTTGTGGGTGATGCCGGACACGACGGCGGCGGCCACCTGCTCGGGCGTGACGGTGGGCACGAGGCGGTTGATGCCGGGGGCGCGGTCGAGCACGCCGGGGTTACGGTCAAAGTAGTCAGTGGCGGTTTTGCCGGGGATGACGGAGGTGAGGCCAATACTCGTGCCGTGCAGGTCGTAGCGCAGGGCGGTGGTGTAGCCGTAGAGGGCATAGCGGGCGGCGGTGTAGCCGGCGGCACCGGGCCAGCCGGCGCGGGCCACCGGCGAGTTGAGGTTGACGATATGGCCGCGCCGCGCCGCCAGCATGGCCGGCAGGCAGCGGCGGGTGACGAAGAAGGCGGCGAAGTACGGCGCGCCCATCATGGCGACGGCCTCGGCCGGGGAGGTTTCTTCGGTGGTGAGCCAGCGCCCTGCCCCGGCGCTGTTGACCACTATGTTCGGCTGCACGCCGCGCTGGTCGAGGACGTCAAAGACGCGGTCGACGGCGGCAGGGTCGATGAGGTCCACCGGGTGGGCCTCGGCGGTTCCGCTGCCGGATTGGATGGCGGCGGCGACAGCCTCGAGGCCGGGGGCGCTGCGGGCCAGCAGCAGGACGCGGGCCGCGCCGGCCTGGGCGAGGGCCAGCGCCGTGGCGCGGCCGATGCCGCTGGACGCGCCGGTGACGAGGGCGGTGGCGCCGCGAATGTCCATGCGGTTAGGCGGCAGCACCTTCGGTGCTGAGCGGCAGGCGCTGGCGCAGGGCGGCCAGGCCGCGCAGCACCTCGGCGCGGTTGCGGGCGGCGGTCAGCCAGCGCGGGAGGCGGTTGGCGAGAGCCTGGTTGCGCCAGCCGTGCTGGCCCTGCCGATGGCCGCGCTGCTTGGCGCTGATGAAGGCTTCGAGGAAGTTGAGGTGGGCGGCGTTGTAGGCCCAGAGCGTCTCGCCGCAGCACGGCGCTTGCAGCCAGAGCGGGAGGTGAAAGTACCAATCGACGGGCGCACCCAGGGCGACGACGCCGGGCGGGTAGGCGTGCGGGGCGGCGGCGGTGAGGACGCCGGGGCCGGCCTGCTGCCAGAACTGCGACAGGCCGCAGTGGGCGCAGGTAAGGGCAACTCGGGTCTCAGGACTCGCACTCTCGCCACGATCAAGGACGAGGGCGCGTTGGGCGCAGCGCGGGCAGACCACGTGGAATTCGTGGCCGAAGTCGAAGATGGTGAGGGCGGGGTCGGGCAGTGACACGCGGCGGAGTGTAGGCGGGGTGGGAGGCGGAGTCAACTGGGAAGTGGGAGGTGAGAGGTGGGAAGTGGGAGGGGTTGGGTGAGAAGAGGGCAGTCGGCAGTCGGTGGCATGGCCGAAATGGTCCACGTTGCAGATTCCTCACCGGCCCGAGGGGAGCTCAAGGTCCAACGACCTGAGGCCGGGTTCGGAATGACAAATCCGGCGGGCGGGTGACGGCGGGCGATTGTGGGAGCAGAAGGGGCAGTCGACGGCTGAGCGCAAAAGCAATCAGAGATCAGCAATCTTAAAAGCGGCCGGGGCGGCATGGTCAAGACCACGCCGCCCCGGCGCAGGTGGCAGGGCGGCTACAGCACGATGTTGATCAGGCGGCCGGGCACGTAGATGACCTGGCGCGGGTCTTTGCCGTCCATGAAGCGGCGGGCGGTCTCGCTAGCCAGCGCGGCGGCCTTGGCCTCGGCCTCGCCGGCGTCGGCGGCCAACTGGATGCGGTCGCGCACCTTGCCGTTGACCTGCACCACGATGGTCACCAGCGTCTCGGCGGCGGCGGCGGAGTCGTAGGCGGGCCAGGTCTGCTGGTGGATGCTGTAGGGCTGGCCGCGCCGCTCCCACAGTTCCTCGGTGATGTGCGGGGTGATGGGAGCCATCAGCTTCAGCAGCGTGTCAATCGCCTCGGCCAAGGTGGGCGTGCCTTCCAGCGCGGCGCGATGCTTGTACAGCGCGTTGGTCAGCTCCATCAGGGTCGAGACGATGGTGTTGAACTCAAAGGCCTCAAAGTCGTCGGAGACCTTCTTGATGGTCTGATGCACGGCGCGGCGCACCGCCACAGCGGCGGCGGTTTCAGCCTCGGCCGAGCGGTCACTGGTATCAACCGGCGCGGCGGCGGGCAGCGCCAGGGTCCACACGCGGTGCAGCCAACGCACCACACCCTGGATGTTATCGGTGTTCCACGGGCCGCCTTCGGACCACTGGTAGCCGAACAGCAGGTAGGCGCGCACGGTGTCCGCGCCGAAGGTGCTGACCTGCTGGTCGGGGTCGATGACGTTGCCGCGGCTCTTGCTCATGCGCTGGCCGTCCGGCCCCAAAATCTGGCCCTGGTTGCGCAACTGCGTCATCGGCTCGGCGTGGGTGGTAATGCCCATATCGCGCAGCGCCTTATGGAAGAAGCGCGTGTAGATCAGATGCATGGTGGCGTGTTCGGCGCCGCCAGTGTAGGTGTCGACCGGCATCCAGTAGGCATATTCCTGCGGATCGTAGCCGGGCGCGGCGTCGTACTTGGGGCTCAGATAGCGCAGGTGATACCACGAAGAGCACATGAAGGTGTCCATGGTGTCCGTGTCGCGCGTGGCCGCCTGCCCGCAGATGGGGCAAGTGGTCTGAGCCCAGGTGGGGTGCAGCTTCAGCGGACTTTCGCCGGTCGGCAGCCATTCCACATCCATGGGCAGTTCAATGGGCAGTTGGTCGTCGGGCACCGGCACCTGGCCGTGCTCGGGGCAGTAGATGATGGGGATGGGCGCGCCCCAGTAGCGCTGGCGCGAGATCAGCCAGTCGCGCAGGCGGTAGGTGGTGGTGGAGTAGCCCGCGCCGATCATCTCCAGGTATTGGATGGCGGCCTTGACGCTCTGGCCCTCGCCCTTGCCGGCCGGGATGCCGTCCAGCGGGCCGGAGTTGACCATGACGCCGTTTTCAGGCCAGGCCTCAGTCAATTCAACCTGCGGGTCAGCGCCCTCGGGCTGGACGACCAGGCGGATGTCCAAGCCATAGCGCTTGGCGAAGTCGAAGTCGCGCTGGTCGTGGGCGGGCACGGCCATGATCGCGCCGGTGCCGTAGGTGCTCAGCACATAGTCCGCAATCCAGATGGGGATGCGCGCCGCGTTGACCGGGTTGGTGGCATAGGCGCCGATGAAGACGCCGGTCTTTTCCTTGTCGGTGGCCTCGCGCTGAATGTCGGTCTGGCGGGTGGTCTCCAGCACGTAGGCCTCCACTTCGGCCTGGCGGTCGGGCGTGGTCAGCGTGGCCACCAGCGGGTGCTCGGGGGCCAGCACCATGAAGGTAGCGCCCCACAGCGTGTCGGGCCGGGTGGTGAAGACCTCGATCGGGTCTTCCTGCTCGGAGATGAAGCGCACCGTCGCGCCCTCGCTGCGGCCGATCCAGTTGGTTTGGGCCAGGCGGATGGGCTCGGGCCAATCTAGGCCCTGGAAGCTCAGCAGTTCCTCGGCGTAGTTGGTGATGCGGAAGTACCACTGCTCCAGGGTCTTCTTGACCACCGGCGTCTTGCAGCGCTCGCACACCCGGTCTTCGCCGATGACCTGCTCGCGGGCCAGGGTGGTGTTGTCCTTGGGGCACCAGTCCACGGCCGACAGCTTCTTGTAGGCCAGGCCGTGCTTGAACAACTGGGTGAAAATCCACTGGGTCCAGCGGTAGTAGGCCGGGTCGGCCGAGACCACCTCGCGCTCCCAGTCCCAGGTGGCGCCCATGGAGCGCAACTGGCCGCGCATGCGGTCGATGTTGGCGTAGGTCCAGGTGGCGGGGTGAATGTTGCGCTGGATGGCGGCGTTCTCAGCGGGCAGGCCGAAGGCGTCGAAGCCGATGGGGAACATGACGTTGTAGCCGCGCATGCGCAGCCAGCGGGCGCGGGCGTCGGAGGGCGTCATGGCGTACCAGTGGCCGATGTGCAGATCGCCGCTGGGGTAGGGCAGCATGGTCAGGGCGTAATACTTGGGGCGGGTGGGGTCGATAGTGGCGCGGTACAGCTTATCGGCTTCCCAGCGGGCCTGCCATTTGGATTCAATCGGTTTGGGGTCGTAGCGCTCGGCGAAGACGCGCCCGGCCTTTTCGGCGGGAGCATCAGGCGCAGGCGCGGTGGTGTCAGTGTGAGCGGCCATGATGGCCTCCTGTAAGCGGCGTGACGGGCGGCAGACAAAAAACAAGGCCGACCTCGCGGTCGGCCCTGGTGGTCTGCCGTTAGGGTTAAAGACTAGCGGCGACGACGATCAGAATCACGAACCGGGATGGGAATCGGTTGCAGCGCTTTGGGCTTAAGCAAGGGGCCCAATTCGTTGAGTTTTTCGAGCAAGTCGCGCAGGGTATTCATGATCGACCGACGCTTACCTTTACGAGCCATGCCGAACCTCCTGCTCAATCCTACCGGACCGCGCAGCGTAACGACGAATGGGCTGGAAATAAAAAACCCTCCATCCGGCCAGGGACGAAGGGGTCAACTCCGTGGTACCACCCTGATTAACCAGGCAGCTTGCGCTGCACGGTCACTCACGCGCTGTATCGGGCGCTCCCGCCGCGAGCTATTAAGCTTCCGAGGTTTGGAAGCCGTTCACTGGCGGCGCTCACCGGCGAGTTGGGCCTTGGGGGCGGCCTCGACGCCCGGCCGGGCTTACACTAATCCCGGCTCGCTGGAGGCTGGCTTACTACTCCGGTTCAACGCGCTGAGCGCCGTTCGGCGCCCAGAGATGTAGGGACACAAGCTGTCCCGTTGCAGGTGGACCCAGAGGGATTCGAACCCTCGACCTTCTCAATGCCATTGAGACGCGCTCCCAACTGCGCTATGGGCCCGGGATGGTTGGTAAGAGAACTGTGGACCTGGCGGGATTCGAACCCGCGACCTTCTCAGTGCGATTGAGACGCGCTCCCAACTGCGCTACAGGCCCGCGAACGTGAGTGAGATTTTACCCGACTTGCGCATGGGCTGTCAAGGCGAGTAATCGAGCGCAACAGCGGCGGCGGGCAGCCTGCTCTCATGAACGGATGGGGGATGATAGCGCATTTGGGGACTTCGTGACAGGGGGAAAGGGCTTGGCCACGAATTGACACGAATGGGGAGGGGGTGACGTTTGGGGAGCACTCGGCGCGGTTTGAGACCCCAGGACAAAGCCCTTGGCCCAATGAGCCGCCCCGGACGAATTGACACGAATGGGTGTTGACGTGAGCCAGGTGCCGGAGGGAGGCGCGGCGCGGGCCAATGGCTAAGAAATCTACCCGTGTGAGAGGGACGGGTGGGGGACGCTTAGAGGGCTGAACGGCCATTGCCGAGATCGGCAAAGGCATTTAGCATGGATGGCGAAGGTCTCACGTCTCAGGGCCGCCGCGCCGCCTTTCGCTCCACCCTTACCCCGG
>JAYUUW010000172.1:0-2710 GCA_043754665.1 Anaerolineales bacterium
CACGGCACCCGCTACTATGAGCAGGCCGTGGCGCTCTTTCGGGAATTGGATAACCGCACCGGGCTGGCCTCCAGCCTGACGGCGCTGATGATGCGCAGCCTGACCCCGCTGACCGACACGCTGCAGGCGCGCGCCTCGCTGGCGGCGGCGCTGGCGGCGGGCGCGGAGGCCTTGACCGTGGCGCGCGGCATGCACCACCGGCCGGGCGAGGCCTTTGCGCTGGCCATGCAGTCGTTGTGCCTGGGGCCGGTGGGCGCGTATGCGCCGGCGCTGGCGGCGGGGCGCGCGGCGCTGGCCTTGGCCGAGAGCATTGGCCACCAGCAATGGCAGACCTGCGCGCTGTGCAGCTTGGGCGCGACCTATTTGGCGCTGGGTGACAACGTCACCGCCGCCGCGCATCTCACGCCGGCGCTGGCGCTGGCCGAGGCGATTGGCTCGACCTATTGGCAGGAGATCGCGCGCAGTTGGCTGGCCCAGGCCTGCTTGGGGCCGGGGGCGGTGGCTGAGGCGCACCGCCTGCTGGGGCCGGTGTTCAAACCGGCCACGCCGCCGCGCGGCCTCGGCCAACGGGTGGTGTGGGCGGCGCGGATTGAGCTGGCGCTGGTAGAGGGCCAGCCCGCCGCCGCGCTGGACTGGCTGGACCAGATGCAGGCGGCCCTGCCCGACTCACCGCCGCCGCCGTTCAGCGCCATCCCCCGCTTGGCCTGTCTGCGGGCGGCGGCCCTGACGGCGCTGGGCCGGGCCGGCGAAGCGGTGCCCCTGCTGGCGGCGGCGCGGTTGGCGGTGCAGGCGGCGGGGGCGCCGCTGGCCGAGGCCCACTTGCTGCTGCGCTTGAGCGGGCTGTATGCGCGGCAGGGGCAAGCCGCGGCGGCGGCCGACACGCGGGCGCAGGCCCAAACACTGTTGGCCGCGCTGGCCGCCGGCCTGGAAGACGCCGAAGACCCCGACCTGCGCGCGACGTTTGCGCACAGCATGGCCGGCTGGCTGGCCGCGGCCTAACCCGCACCACCGGCGGCCAGCGGGCCGAGGCGCAGCGTGACCGGCTGCTCCCAGAACGCGCCCAGGCGGGCCACCTCGGCTTCCAGCTCGGCGCGCTGCTCGGCGGTCAGCGGCGCGAAGGGCTGCACGCGCACCAGGCTGCGGCCCCCCTTTTCCTCGCGCTGCCACATGCCGCCGACGATCCCCGCCACCAACAGCACGGCCACGCCGGTCGCGCCTTCGTAGCGCCCTTTCCCATAGCTGAAGATGGCCGGTTTGACGGCCGGCGGCACCACGCGTTCGCGCGGCCCGGCGGCGAAGACGTAGACATCGTAGCGCGGCAGCAGGCGCACCGGGCTGGGGGCCGTGGTCCAGCGGCGGGCGGTGTCGGCGGCCAGCACGGCGGCGGGTGCGCCTTCGAAGTCCACGGTCACCAGTTCGTCGCCCAGCGCGGTGAAGACGGCCTGGGCCTCCTCCGGCTTGAGCCAGAACCAGTGCGCGAAGTCGCGGGCGGTGGCCGGGCCATAGGCGGCCAGGTAGCGGCGGGCGACCTCGCGCAGCGCGGCCTCCGGCTCCACCGCCGGCCAACCGCCCAACCACTGGTCGGCGCGGACAAAGGTGATGGCGCTGCCCTGGCTGGGGCCGAAGCACAGGCGGCCGGTGTAGGCGGCGGGCGGCAGCAGTTCGCCCCAGGTGGAGTGCAGGCGGTCTTTGGCCCACGCGCCCACGCGGGCGGCCACGGCCTCGGCCAGCGCAGCGCGCGGCAGGCATTGGCCGTCGAGCGCGGCCTCGAAGGCGGCCAGCAGGTCTTCGGCCTGGGCGGCGGTCAGGCCGGCGTCGGCGTACCAGTGCGGGGCGCGGCGCTGGTGGCGGGCCTGCATGGCGGCCATCCACAGCGGCAGTTCGTCGGCCGGCAGCAGGGCCAGGGTGCCGCGCGGGCCGTAGGTCTTCACCAGGGTGCGGCGCTCCCACAGTTCGGCGCGCACGGCGGCCTGGGTGAGGCCATTGACGCGGACGCCTAACGACCACTCGGCGGCGGAGAGCACCTGGGCTTGCAGCCCGGCGACGGCGCGCACCACTTCCACCGCCTGGCCGCGTGGGGCGGGGCGGCGCAGGTGCTGGCGCGTCAGGCGGCGCGTGACGACGGCTGGCCAAGTGAGGGTGCGGGGTGGCGGCATGCGGCTGAGGGTAGCGGATCGGCGGCTAGAGTCAAGCGAGCGCCGCGCCGGCTTGACGGGTCGCGCCCGTGTAAGTACAATATAATTACATGAGCACGGAGGCGCTTAACCCATGAGCACCATGTTGAAAGCTCGTATTGTCAAGATCGGCAACTCGCACGGCGTGCGGATTCCAAAGGTCTGGCTCGACCAGTTAGCGCTGGGCGCTGAGGTCGAAATGACCATGGACGCCGAGCAGATCACCATCCGCACCGCCCAGCACCCCCGGCAGGCGTGGGAGCCGCACTTCCGCGCCATGGCGGCGGCGGGCGATGACCAGTTGCTGGACGCGCCGGCCCGCACCCAGTGGGAGGCAGACGAGTGGCAGTGGTAGTCAAGCGTTTCGATGTATTTTTGGTCAACCTCGACCCGACGGTCGGCAGCGAAATCCAGAAGACGCGGCCGTGCCTGATCGTATCGCCGGACGAAATGAACCGCCACATCGCCACGGTCATCATCGCGCCCATGACGACCAAAGGCCGGCCTTACCCCACGCGGGTGAAATGCCGGTTCGC
>JAYUUW010000173.1:0-24039 GCA_043754665.1 Anaerolineales bacterium
CCGGCGCTCATCACCATCCTGATCTGGCGCGGGATGCTCAACCCCGAGTTGGGCGTGATCGACCGCTTCCTCGAAAGCGTGTTTGGCTGGGCACCGCCCTGGTTCACCGATGCCACCTGGGCCAAAGTGGCGATCCTGATTATCAACCTGTGGCTGAGCTATCCGTACTTCATGCTCATTTGCGGCGGCGCGCTCCAATCCATTCCGGAGGACATCTACGCGGCGGCGCAGGTCGACGGGGCCAGCCCCTGGCAGCAGTTTTGGACGATTACGCTGCCGCTGCTGCTGGTGGCGGTGGGGCCGCTGCTGGTGGCTTCGTTTACGTTTAATTTCAACAACTTCAATCTGATCTATCTGTTCAATGCGGGCGGCCCGCCCATGGCCGGCACCCCCACCCCGGCCGGGCACACCGACATTCTCATCAGCTATGTGTACAACCTGGCCTTCTCGGGCAGCCGGGGCGTGAACTACGGCTTTGCCGCCGCCATCACGATCATCATCTTCTTCATCGTCGGGACCATCACGCTCTTCCAGTTCCGCTTTACCCGCATGTGGGAGGAAGTCAGTGAAAATGTCTAACGCCCGGCGCGGCCCGACGAACGGAGCGGAGGTCTAACATGGCGGCTACCCCGGCTACGATGGAGCGCTCGCGGGCCGCCGCCACCCTGCGGCGGCGGCTGGACGTGAGCTGGCGCATGCTCATCGCCATCGGCCTGATTATCTTCTCGGTGTTCCCCATCCTGTGGATGCTCTCGGCCTCGCTCAACCCCACCGGGTCGCTGGCCACCCAGCACTTGATCCCCGACCGCCTAGGCCTGGATAACTACCGCACGCTGCTCACCTCGGGCGAGTTCCCGTTCTGGACCTGGTTTGGCAACTCCATCAAAGTCGCCAGCATTACCTCGGTGCTGTCGCTGACCATCACCACCATTGCGGCCTACGCCTTCTCGCGCTTCCGCTTCCGGGGCCGCCAGGGGATGCTCAAGGTCATTCTGCTCATCCAGGTCTTTCCGGGGCTGCTGGCGCTGGTGGCCATCTTTCTCATGATCTCGCAGCTCGGCGATGTGATCCCGTTTCTGGCGCTCGACACGCACGCCAGCCTGATCCTGGTTTACCTGGGCGGCGCCATGGGCATCAACATCTGGCTGCTGAAGGGCTATCTCGATACCATTCCGCGCGAGATCGACGAGTCGGCCACCGTGGAAGGTGCCTCCGATTGGCAGATCTTCACGCAGTTGATCCTGCCGTTGGTGCGTCCGATTTTGATCGTCATTGCCATCATCAACTACATCGGCACCTATGGCGAGTTCGTGGTGGCGCGCGTGCTGCTGCGCAGCAATGAGACCTACACGCTGATGGTGGGCCTGCAAATCTTCGCCGGGGCGCAGTTCAACCAGCGCTGGGGCGTGTTTGCGGCGGGCGCCTTGCTGGGCGCACTGCCCATCATCATCATCTACCTGGCCCTGCAAGACCGGATTGTCGGCGGCCTGACCCAGGGCGCGGTGAAGGGCTAGGACCGCAGAACGCTCATGCCTGTGCGAAAATTCTCCCTCACACGCGCGCTGGCCGCCGGGCTGCTGGCGGCCGTCATCGCGGCGGGGTGCGGCCAGGCCACGCCCACGGCCGTGCCTACAGCGGTGCCAACGGCTGCGCCCTTGCCCACACAGCCCCCTGCCCAGGAAACCATGACCAGTGAGCCTACGGCTGTCCCGACCCCGGAGCCAACGTTGACCCCAGCCACCCCTGCCTCTGTACCCCTGGCGAACCCCAGCTTTGAGGAGCCGGCGTCCGGCAGTGCCCCCGCCGGCTGGACCCACACCGGCGCGGCAGACGCCGTCCGGCTGGATGCGAACGGCCATACCGGCGAGTGGCGCTTGACCCACCAGGCGGCCGAGGCCTATCAGGTCGAAAGCGCGCAAACGGTCACCGGGCTGGCGAACCAGTGGTACACCCTGCGCGGCTGGGTGCGCTCCAGCGGCGGGCAAACGGCCGTCTACCTGGCGCTCCAGTGCGGCGGCGGCGAGCAGCGGGTGCACGTGCCGCCCACCACGCCCGGCTATCGCTGGATCCATCTGGCGGTGTCGAACCAGGTGAGCGACGGCCAATGCACCATCCGCCTGGTTTCGGAGGGCGCGCCGGATAGTTGGGCCTCATTTGATGACATTGAGCTGGTTCCGGGGCAGGCGGCGCTGTCGATCCTCGGGGCCGACATCTCCAGCCTGACCAAGTCGGAAGCCTTGGGCGGTACCTATGCGGCGGCCGACGGCACGGCCCAGGATGCCCTGCAAGTCCTCACGGACAACGGGCTCAATTACGCGCGCCTTCGCGTGTGGGTCGACCCGGCCGATGGCTACCACAACAAGGCCACGATCTTGGCGATGGCGGTGCGGCTGAAGGCCCACGGCATCAAGCTGCTGGTGGACTTTCACTATTCCGACAATTGGGCCGACCCCGGCAAGCAGTTCAAACCCGCCGCCTGGCGTGACCTGGATTTCGAGCAACTCAAGCAGGCCGTGTATGACCACACGTTTGAGGTGTGCAGCAGCCTGGTGGCGCAGGGCACGCCGCCCGATATGGTGCAGGTGGGCAATGAGATCAACTCGGGCATGCTGTGGCCCGACGGCCACAGCTACGACCCGCCCAATTGGGACAATCTGGCGCAACTGCTCACGGCCGGGCACGACGCGGTGAAAGCCTGCTCCCCGGACACGCTGGTCATGCTGCACATCGCCGAAGGCGGCGACAATGAGCTGGCCCGCTGGTGGTTCGGCAACATCACCAGCCGCGCTGTGCCGTTCGATGTGATCGGCATTTCTTACTACCCCTACTGGCACGGCAGCCTGGCCGAGCTGCAATACAACTTGGATGACATTTCCGCCCGCTATGAGCGCGACGTCATCGTGGTGGAAACGGCCTATGCCTTTACCGATCAGGATGCCGACGACTACCCGAACATCGTGGGCCAGGCGCTGGCGACGCCAAACTATCCTCTGACGCCCGCCGGTCAGCAGGCCATGCTGCGGAACGTGATGGCCGTGGTGCGGGCGGTGAACAATGGCCGTGGCCTGGGCGTGTTCTATTGGGACGCGACCTGGACGGCGGTGCCGGGCAACGGTTGGGACAACACCGACCCCGCCACCGGCAACGCTTGGGAAAACCAGGCCTTGTTTGACTTCGACGGCCAGCCCCTGCCGGCGCTGGCCGAATTCCTCAATCCGTAGCCTGGCCGCAGCCCCGCCAAAGCCCGGCCCTCGCCGGGCCGCCCGGCGCTTGGAGACGCATGAACTTCCCCCACGTCATTTATGGCGGCGACTACAACCCCGACCAATGGCCCGAAGAGACCTGGCTGGAGGACGCGCGCCTGATGCAGGCGGCTGGCGTCAACCTGGTCTCGCTGGGCATCTTCGCCTGGGCCAAACTGGAGCCGGAGCCGGGCCGGTTCGACTTTGCCTGGCTCGACCGCTTAATGGATTTGCTCCACGCGCATGGCGTGGCGGTCAACCTGGCGACGCCTACCGCCGCGCCGCCCGCCTGGATGGTGCGGCTGCACCCGGCGATGCTGCCGGTGACCGCCGAGGGGACTACGCTGTGGCATGGCTCGCGCCGCCACTACTGCCCGCATAACGCGGATTATCAGCGTTATGCCACGCGGATTGCGGCGCAGTTGGCGGAGCGCTATCAGCCGCACCCCGCGCTGGCGATGTGGCACGTGGACAACGAGTACGGCAGCCACATCGGCGCCTGTTATTGCGACACTTCCGCCGCTGCGTTTCGCGCCTGGCTGCAAGTCCGCTACACCACGCTCGACCAGTTCAACTTCGCCTGGGGCACGGCGTTCTGGGGGCAGGGCTATGGCGCGTGGGACGAGGTCTACCCACCGCGCCAGTCACCCACGTCGACCAACCCCACCCAGCAGCTTGACTGGGCGCGCTTCTGCTCCGACTCGTGGCTGGCGTGCTTCGACGCCCAGAAGGCCGTTCTGAAAGCGGTCACGCCAGACATCCCGGTCACGACCAACTTCATGGGCTTCCACAAGAACGTCGACTACTTCAAATTCGCGGCGCACGAGGATGTGGTGGCCAACGACAGCTACCCCGAGACCCACGAAGCCGACTGGAACATGAAGGCCGGCATCGTGTGCGACCTGATCCGCTCGGTGGGCGCGCGCCGCCCGTGGCTGTTGATGGAACAGGCCACCTCGCAGGTCAATTGGCGCAAGCAGAACGGCGTCAAGGCGCCCGGCGTGCTGCGCCTGGGCAGTTATCAGGCCATCGCGCGCGGCGCGGACGGGGTGATGTTCTTCCAGTGGCGGCAATCGCAGGCGGGCTCAGAGAAGCATCACAGCGCCATGCTGCCCCACCGCGGCACTGATACGCGCGTCTGGCGCGAAGTGCAGGCGCTGGGCGCCGAACTGCGCCAGTTGGATGAGATCTTGGCCAGCCAGGTGACGGCCGAGGCGGCGATCCTCATGGACTGGGATAACTGGTGGGCGCTGGAACTGGGTGACAAGCCCTCGAATGACCTGCGCCTCCTGCCGCAGCTCATGCGCTACTACGCGCCGCTGTTCAAGCGCAACCTCACCGTCGATTTTGCGCACCCCGAAGCGGACCTGGCGCGCTACAAACTCGTGCTCGCACCCAATCTGTATTTGATGACGGCGCGCGCCGCCGAGAATCTCCAGCGCTATGTGCAGACTGGCGGCACGCTGGTCACGTCCTTCTTCAGCGGCATTGTGGACGAGCATGAACACCTGTGGCCGGGCGGGCAGCCGGCGGCGCTGCGAGCCTTGCTGGGCCTCGAGGTGGAAGAATACGTGCCTTATGTGGAAACCCAGTCCAATAGCTTCTGCGGCGGTGAGGGCCGGCGCTTTGAGTGTGCTGTGTGGAGCGATGTGATTCGCTTGACGGGCGCGCGGGCACTCGCGACCTACGAGCGCGAGTATTACGCGGGCAGCCCGGCGATCACGCAGCATACCTTTGGCAGCGGGACGGCCTTCTACGTGGGGACCGTGCCTGACGCCGGCGGCCTGGAATGGCTGCTGGCGCAAGCCTGCGACACCGCCGGCCTCAGCGCCGTTATGCCTGACGCGCCGGCCGGGGTGGAACTGGTGAGCCGCACCAACGGCGCGCAGACCTGGTTGTTTGCGCTCAATTACTCCAGCGCGACGGTGGACATCCCGCTCGCCCAGCCGGGCGTTGAGGTGCTGAGCGGCCGACCGCTGGCCGGTTCGTTCCAACTCGGCCCGCTGGACGTCGCGATCATCAAACGCTAGTTTCCGGCCAAGCGGGCCGGCCGCTACGCTGAACGGGGTGCGCGTCCCTCGCGCCGCACAGAAAAAGCCCACCTGCAAAACAGGTGGGCTTTGGGGTGGCCGGCCCGGGCGCTGGGGTACGGGCCGGGGGTGGGCCGCTAACTGGCGAGCGGCGCCGGCCCGGCAACGGCGGCGGCCGGTCCCGGCTCAGCCACCGGCTGCGGCCGGCGCTCCCACAGCGCCCGGCTGACGGCCTGCAGCGCCGTGCGCCGCAGCCGGTTGAAACTCCCTTCCGAAATATATAGGCGCGCCATGATTTCCCGATTGGGACAATCATCGAAATAGGCGTCAAACAAAATGACGTAACTGTGCCATTCGCGCGGCAGAAGGCCGGTAGGGCGGGTCCCGACCGGGCGGAGCGCCTCCACCGCCTCCAGCAGCCGGGCGCGCAAGGCCTTGCCGCGCTCAATGTGGGTGTCGCCCGCCAAGCCGAGCTGGTCGGCCAGGTCCGAGCCGCCCAGGCTGCTGTAATCGGCCGCATGGCGCAGGGCATCTTCGACCAGCCGCACAAAGGCCCGGCTGGGCAGCGCTTGCAATTGCTCAATCAACGTAGCCGGGGGTTGGTGGTCAGCGCTGGCCACCACCTCATTCACGATCGCCCGCACCCGCGCCCGGTTCTCCCGCTGCCGCCGGTCGGCCTCAAACATCCGGCTGGCCCAATCAGCCACCTCGGCTACCAAATCTATGTCGCCGGCTGAATAGCTGGCGCCGCCGGTGCGAGGCTCAACCCCAATCAACGCAATCTGCTCCAGGCCAATGTGCACGGGCGCCAACCAACTGACGCGCTGCGCCAGCAGCGGGCCGGCGGCATGCACCTCGTCGGCCAGCAGCTCGGCGGCCGGCAGGCGGGTGGTCAGCGGCAGTGACCGGAACGACGCCAGCACCACATAGTCCTCCCCGTCGCGCTGCGCCAGGAAGAGGCCGGTGGCTTTCAGCAGGCCGGCCGCGCTCACCAGCGCCTGTTCGAGATGGTCGACCAGGCTGGTGTCGGAACTGATCGCCTGAGCCAGGCTGCGCAGCTCCTGCCGCAAGGCGGTTTCCTGTTTGTGCAGCAGGCGGTCGAGCACTTCCCGCACGAGGTCATACATCGAGTGGGTCAGGATAGCCAGCGCCGTCACCAGCACGACCTGTTCGGCCGTGAAACCATAGCGGTTGGCAATCAGGCCGTACAGTGCGGCCAGCCCCAGCACCGTCACGCCCGACACGGGAAAGTCGTGCAGCGTGGTGCGCCGGCCGACAAAGGCCTGGTAGCGGGCAATGGCAAAGCCCAACAGCCCGAGCGCGGCGATCAGCAGCAGGTTCTGCACCATCCGCGGGAAGGCCGCCGGCCAGGCGGTCGCGAGCATGCCGCTGACGTAGGCCGCGACACTCAACCCAGCGGCGGCCCACATGAACCGGTAGTGCGGGCGAGCCCCGGTGCGGTTGGCCAGCCGCAGATTGTTGACGACCGCGACCAGGGTCAGCAGCAAAAAAATCCCATCGACCACGGCCAGCGGGGTGGCGCGCCAGGGTTCGGCGGACAAGCCACTGGTGGTTGACAAGCCGGCGTCGGCCGGCAGGACCAGCACATAAACGATTTTGAGCGCGCCCAGGCCAAGGCAGGCCCACCGGACGAGCCGCCAGGCGCGCTGGTGGGCGGGGGGAAGCCAGCGATAGGTGAGGTCGTAAAACAGGACGATGGCGAGCGTGAGCGCGGCGGCCCAGGCATTCGCCAGCCGAAACGAGGCCTGCGCCTGGCCGATGTAGGCCAGCAGAAACGCCACGGCCAACGCGCCCAAGATCACGCCGGCCCGCCAAGTCGTTGGGCTGCGGTGACTGCGAATCAGCAGATAGGCGGCCAACCACAGCGCCAGTGACATGGCCAGCCAGTCGGTAACGCCTGTGAATTGCGAGAGCATGGCAGCCCCCCTTACGGCAATGCGGCGCAAGACGCGGAACAGACGTAGCCGGCGGCGAAAGTGGCGGTAATTGGCAGTCAGCCGACTGCCATTGGCAGACGGACAGACCTCTAGTTTGAATGGGTAAGGCGGCCAGTATAGCACCGCGCCCGAGCGGGGCCAACTCACTGCTCCCAGGTGGGCGCATTTCAAGCTGGGGGCGAAAAGCGGGTAGTGTCCCTGTAACGTGGGAAGCGCATTTTTTCACCACATTGACTTGGGCGGAACGCGAAAACTGAGCAACTCATCCAGGGTCCACACATGATCGGTCAGGCCTGCCGCCATCGCGGGAGTAACAGACTGCCATTTCTTGTACGAGCCTTTGCGGCCTTTGGTCGGCACGGCGCGCGGCAGGCGTTGCCGCAGGCCCCGGTGGGGCGCAACAAAATGGTAATACGCGAAGGCCAAGGTCAGTTGATGTTCCAAGTAGTCCGGGTCTTTCGAGAACGCATTCACCTTGCGCCTGTGCTGGCTACCCCTTTCATCCACCTGCTATTTCAGCCAACACAGGCCTATATGGCCATCAATCTGTCGTCCCTGCGTGCCACGTCTTCGTTCACGTCTTCGTTGAAGAAGGTCTGAGCCCCGGTGCGCTCTCGCCTGGGCAGCCGTCTCGGCTGCATCTGGATTATCTACACGGGCCTTCAAGTATTCCCTGGCGCCCCTGCCCGCTTCTCGGAAAGGCCATTGGTCGCCGTCGGGACAGAAGCAGGTGGCGGGAAGCAAACCCCCGCCTGGCAGCGTGGAAGTCTGATGCTGTGTCGGCGGGCGAAGTAACTGATGCAACCAAAGCAACCATTACGGGATTCTGTGAGCCCCCTGCTGTGCCGCTGAGCTGAAAGCTACCGCCAAGTGACGGCTTTGGGATTCGATCCTGGGACCTGCAGGTTGTTAGTTCGTGTACAGGGCCAGAATCAGAAACGCCGCAAAATCGCGGCGCTTCTTGATGAGTAGCGGGGGGTGGATTCGAACCACCGGCCGCCGGGTTAACAAACACCTGCGATCTGGGCAGGTGTGAGCCGCGCTCTCAGGATGTAATGGCCAAAGCCCAGCTTAGATGCCCCAGTCGAAGTGCGACAAGAGCTCCGGGCCGGTTTCAGTCACCACCACCATCTTCTCCGAACGTGCGCCGAACGTGCCGCCCGGCCCCTCATACGCCCCCGGCTCGATGGCGAACACCATCCCGGCCTGGACGGGCGTGTGGTCGTAAGGCACCAGCCGCGGCAGTTCGTTCACCACGACGCCGATCTGGTGCCCGATGTAATGCGGCAGGCTCACGCCGTGCCGTTCGTAGGCGGCCTTGGCCGCCGCCCATACCTCCGACGCCCACCGGCCTGGGCGCAGCGCCTCGACGGCCGCCGCAAAGGCCGCCTGCGAGGCGCGCGCATACTTCAACTGATGCGCCGTGGGTGGCACGCCGCCGATTACGTGCGTGTTGCTGCAGTCCGACCAATACCCGTCAATCCGCTGGCTGATGTCCATCAGTGCGGCCTCGCCCGGCGCGGTCACCCGCTCGCGCGGCCCGCCCGGATAATTCACCACCGTCGTGCGCGGGCCGGTGACCAGTTCGCCCGCCACCGGGATCTCGCGCCCGGCCGCCTGCTGCATCCGGGCGATGATCTCGGCGTACATGTCAAACTCGGTGCGCCCGGCCGTCTGCACCAGGTCGGCCAGCGTGTGATGCCCGACGTCGGCGATGTGGGCCGCCCGGCGCAGCAACGCGATCTCGCGCTCGGTCTTGGTTGAGCGGGCGCGCTCCAGGGCCTCGTCAATCTCCACCAGGCGCGCCTGCGGGAAGCGCTCTGCCAGGTAGACGGCCACGCCGTAGGGGAGGGCGCGCCCTTCGACCCCCAGCCGCCCGGTCTTCAGGCCCGCCTGCTCCAGCGCCGTGCCCAGCGCCGCCAGGTAAGTGGCCCGCGCGTCCGTCGCCTCAAAGCTATCGAAGGCGGCGAAGGTTAGCACCTGATCGAGCCGCGATTCGCGCTGGGCCTGCGCGGCATGGAATACCGACGCCGCCAGCCAGGTGGCCGCCTCGCGCACCGTCACCACCGCGAACGGCGCGGCATAGGTCACCGCCGCGCTCACCCCCACCGCATGCGGCACTTCGAAGCCGCTGACGTAGGTGACATTGGCGATTGAAGACAGGATCGCCAGGTCGCAGTCCAGGTCAGCCAAGGCCGCGCGCGCGCGGTCCAGCTCCTCGTTCGTCGTCGTCATGTGCGGTTTCCTTTCGGGCCGCGGCCCGGCCCAGCCGATGAAGCGGGCGGCCGTTTATTGGCGCAGTTCCATGCCCTCACCCACCTCCAGCAGCTTGACCTCGCCCATCCCGCCCAGCCGGCGATACGTATCGGCAAAGAGCTGCGGGTCGAGCGTGGCCTGCTCACCGCCGGTGAAATCCTTCCACAGGCGATGGTGCATCGGCGCGACCACCTTGGCGCCGAGCTGCCACACCAGCAGAGCCGCCTCGTGGGCGTTCATGTTGCCTCCGGCCCCATTGATGACCACCAGCGCAGCATGCAGCGGCGCCGCTTGGTCGAAGGCCAGCGCTCGCAGCCGCAGGTCATATTCGGTGTCGCCGCTGTGGTACACCCGCAGCCCGCCGCAATCGAGGATCACCCCCACCGCGTCGTCCGCCTCCCAGCCGGGAACACCAGCGACATGCCGCGCGGCCACCGCCCGAATCTTGACGTCGGCGAAGTCCACCGTCTGCCCGAGTGTCAGGCCGCTCACCCGCTCGCGCGGGACGCCCCACCCCAGCATGCGCGCCACACATGAGGGCGGTCCCAGGAATTTGGCCTGGCTGCTCCGCGCCACGATCGGAATGCCCTCGGGGTCAAGGTGGTCCTCGTGCCAATGCGTCGCCAGTACCAGGTCGGGGCGCGCCTCGTCGGCCCGGATGGGCGGCGGGAAAGCCCGCTCCACCCCGAAGATGGCGGCCACGCAGTTGGTGAAGTAGGGGTCAACGTAAATCTGCGTCCCGGCCGGGGTCTTGAAGACGAAGCCGGTGCCGCCCAGCCACCAGGCCATCAGGCTCCCCGGGCGCACCTGCGTCGCGGCGATTATTTCGGCTAACGCTGCCATAGTCTCTCCTGCTGAGCGCGGCCCGCCCGTGACCAGCGCCACCTGCCCGGGCCGATCCGACGCTTTCAAGGGCGCTCCGACCCGGCGCGATAGTCGTGCAGCACGCGGCCAAACGGCAGCACAAAGTCCGCCCGCCAGTAGAACCCGTCCAGCATCATGCGCACGGGCAGCCGATACACGGGCGCCTGCGCATTGGGCCGCAGCTCCACCGTGGCAGCGCCGCGCCAGCACTCGTGCACATGCAGGTCGGCGAACGCGCGCGCCGTCAATTGCCGGATGCCGTCGCTGCCGTCCACATTGGGGACCACCTTCAAGTTGATATTCGTGCCGAAGTCACCGTAGCTCGCCAGGTCGCCCGGCTCAGCGCGTGTCTGCTTGTACGGCAGTGTCAGGGTGATGACGTCAATGCCGTTGCGCTTGACCGTGCCGACCAGCAGGTCGTCGCGCACGCCGAGCCAGGGCTCGCCGCCCTTCTTGGGCTGCCCATAGATCTCGCGGCCGGTGGCCACCGCGCCGTCGCTGCCCAAGTACAGGTAGGGTGAATACGCGCCGGTCACTTCCGGCCCAGCCGGGCCGCCCGCCAGGCGCACCGGGATCTGCACCGCCGACTCGTAGTAGTTGCCGAACCAATCGGCGTCGTTCATGTGGTAGACGTGGATCAAGACGATGTCGCTGACCACCTCCAGCGGCGGCGGCACCAGCCGGCGCGCAGCTTCCAGGTCCGTGCGGTAGAACGCCGTCAAGATTTCCGTGTTCCGCATTTGCATCGGAAAGCGCGGCACGAGCGGGTTGTCAAACGGGGTCTCAAACGTGACGTGCGGCAGCATGCTTTAGGCCTCGCTCCTCGCCGGCGCGGCCCGCCGGCCTCCGATGGGCGGCTTCCTACTTCAGCCCTTCACCGCGCCGGCCGTCAGGCCCGAGACGATGTAGCGCTGCATCACCAGGTAGAACGTCACCGGCAAGATCGAGAAGATCAACCCGGCGGCCATGTACTGCTCGACCGGCGTGTAGGCGATAGCCTTCAGCGTCGTCAGACCGACCGAGGCCGGCATCAACTCCGCTTTGCCCAGCAGAATCCCGGCATACAGGAATTCGTTCCAGGCCGAGAAGAACGACACCACGGCGACGGCGATCAGCCCAGGCGTTGACAGGGGCAGGACGATCCGCCACAGTACGCTCAGCTCCGTGCAGCCATCCACCACGGCCGCGTCAAAAACCTCCGAGGGCACGGTATCAAACACGCCTTTCAGAATCCAGATGCACACCGGCAGGGCGAAAGCGGCGTCGATCAGCGAGAGGAACGGCAGGCTGTTCAGCAGGTTCAGCCGGTGGTAAATGATGTACAGCGGAATCAACATCAAGATTTCGGGCAGGATCTGGGTGACCAGCAGGAACATCCCGAAAGCGGAATGCCCCCGCCAGCGCAAGCTGGAGAGGGCGTACGCCCCCAGCACGGTCAGCGCCGTGCAGACCAGCATCGACATCAGCGCAATCAGAAACGAGTTTCTGATCCACAGCGCGATCGGATGATTCTCGATCAACTGCCTGAATTCGGTCAGGCTGATGGCCTGGGGGAACAGCGGCGGCGGGTAGCGCAGCGTGAATTCGTTGGGCTGGAAAGTGCTGACCAGCATCCAATAGATCGGAAAGATGGTCACCAGCGCCACCGCCGCGACGGTGACGTACAGCGCGATTTTTCTGATGATTGGGCCGAGTTGCGGCGCCGGCCGGCCGCCGGCGGGTTTCGTGGGTTCAGTTACCATCTCACGCATTCTCCCGCGCGCGGCGCGCCTGTAGGACGATGAAGAACAAGGCCACGACGAGCGAGACCAGGAAGCCGGCCACGCCGATGGCCGTGGCATACGAATAGTCATAAAACCGGAAGGCCGTGTTGTAGATGCGCATTACGATGGTCTCGGTCGCGCCGGACGGCCCGCCGCCCGTCATCAGGTAGATGATGGTGAACTGCTTGAACGAGAAGATCGAGGCCAGCACGATCAGCAGCTCGAGCGTGCTGCTGATGCTCGGCAGCGTGATATGCCAGAACAACCGCACTGGGTTCGCGCCATCCACCTTAGCCGCTTCATACATCTCTTGCGGCACCGCCTGGAGCGCCGACAGGATTACCAGGCTGTAGAAAGGAAAGGCCTTCCAGGCTGAGATTAACACCATCCAGCCCATGGCCAGCGCCGGCACCTGCAGCCACTGCGGATTGGTAGTCACGCCCGGCAGCATGCGGGCCAGGATGTTGATCACGCCGAACTGCGGGCTGAGAATCCAGATGAAAATCATCACCACCGGCACCTCTGGAAACGCCCACGGCAGCATCATCAGGGCGCGGGCCACGGGCCGACCGCGAAACGGGCGGTTGAAGAGCAGGGCCGTGAACAGGCCGGCCCCCACGGCCACCACAATCACCAGCGCCGTGAAGAGCACCGTGGTTTGCAGCACCTTCCAGAACCCCGGATCCGCCAGCATGCGCTGGTAGTTGGCCCACCCCACCCACTCGGCCGGGCGGTTAGACGCTAGTTCGATCCGCGTGAAACTGGCGTAGAAGCCCTGGGCGATGGGATACACCACCATCAACCCCTCATACAAGACGATGGGCAGGATCAACAGGTACGGCAGCAGGTGCGGGCGCCGGGGCGGCGAGGCTGGGGTGGGCGTGGCGCGGGCCGGATCAAGTTGGCGAGTCGGGTTCATCGGGTGGCCGGTGGGCTGGATGTGGGTGAGCGCTGCCGCCGTGGCATTGCCAGACACCCGGCTGCCTATCCGGCGGATGGATAGGCAGCCGGTCTGGCCGTCCGGTCGTCTTACGCGATGCGCCCGGCCAGTTCTTCGGCTTCCACCTGGGCCGCCGCCATGGCGTCTTCCACCGAGACGCCGGCGTTCAGCACGTCGGCGAAGTGCGTGATCACGATCTGGCCGAATTCGTTGAAGTTGTACACGAAGTCGCCCACGATGTCCGACGGCGTCACGTATTTCACGCCGTCGAACCCGGGCTTCAGCCAGGGCAGTTGGTCCAGATACTCCTGGCGCGCCGCCGACGGCTGGGCGAAGATCACGTCTTCGCAGCCCTCGACCATGCGCCGGTAGTTATCCGGCTTGTACATGTAGCTGACGAACTCCAGGGCCGCGTCCTTGACCGGCGAGGCGGCGTTGATCATCATCGGGTGAATGCGGGCGATGGAGGTATTGCTGGCCCACGGGATGGGCGCGCTCCGCAGCAGCGGGTAGAGCTCCGGGGCGTCGGGCTTGAAGGCACCCACAGCCGCCGACACGAACAACCCCTGCGCCACGTCGCCCGACTTGAACAACCGCTGGCCGGTGGGCGTATCGGCGCCTTGCGGCATGGCTCCGTCGTACATCTGCTTGAAGAGCTTCAGGCCCTTGATGATGGGGTCTGAGGTTAACTTCGGGGTCTTGCCTTCGGCCCACACGCCGCCATACGGCATGCACCACTCTTCCAACTGGAACCAGAAGTCGGAGGGCTCATTGACCAGGTGCGTCGCCCAGAACCCGTACTTCTGCGCGTCTCGGTCGGTGAGCGCCTGGCTGAGTTCTACCCACTCCTCGGGGGTCGTCGCGGGGGTCACGCCCGCCGCCTCGTAGCGGCTGCTGTTGTACAGGATGCCGAACGCGACCGTCACCATGTCCAGGCCGTACAGTTGGCCGTCCTTGCGCAGGGCGTCGTGGGCCGAGCTCAGGTCGGTGATATTGTTGCGCGTGAGCACCTCGTCCAGCGGGGCCAGCAGCCCGGCCTTGATCAGGCGCGGCGCCAGCTCGGGCGTCGCCATCACAATGTCGCCGTCCAGCGCGCCGGACTGCGCGCCCACGATGGTCTTGGTGGTGTACTGGTCAAACGGGATGTCCTCGGCCACCACCTCGATGTCGCTCTGCGATTCGTTAAACTCTTTGATAAACGCCTTCCAGGTCTTACCGCGATTGCCTTCCTCGAACCACCACGACAGGTAGCGCACCGTGGCCTTGGCCCCGGTGTTGATGTTGGGGGCCGACGTGGCGACGGTCGCGGCGGTCGGGGTGGCGGCAGGCGCGCACGCCGCCAGGGCGGCGGCGGCCGCCGTCCCGGCGCCCAGGCGCAGAAAGTCGCGGCGGCTTAAAGCCCTCCGCGCGGCGCTCGTGAGCTGGGAAGATTTGGGCAACTTCGGGTTCATTAGGCTCTCCTTCTTGAGTCGGCATGAATATACGTTGCGCTCGAGCTGGCACGGCGTCTGGGCCACGGTTAATTGTTGGGTTCAGGCACCTCCACTGTGGCTTCGCATCCCTAAGTGTGACTGCCCCCGGCGTTGAGCGCCAGGTTGCCGCCGTCTACCGGGAGGAGGGTGCCGGTCACCATCGCCGCCGCGTCGGACGCCAAAAAGACCACTGGGCCGATCACGTCCGCCGGCTCACCTAGCCGATTCATTGGGATCCCCTGCAAGAGGCGCTTGACCAACTCAGGGTCGGTCTGTGGGTGATCCAGCCACGTCCTGACGGCCGGCGTCAGCATCTGGCAGGGCTGGATGGCGTTGACCCGGATCCCATGTTTCGCCCACTCGACCGCCAGTTCGCGCGTGAATTGGTTGATGGCACCCTTGCTCACGCTATAGACGAAATTGCCGCGCCCGAGGGCCGAACTGCCCCCGATGGAGCTCATGTTGATGATGCTGCCGCCGCGCCCCCGCACGATCATTCGGCGTCCGGCGGCCTGGGTGCAGAGAAAGTAGCCAGTCAGGTTGACCGCCAGCACTCGGTTCCAGTCGTCCAGCGTCAAATCCTCCGGCTTGGCGCGCGCGCTGGTAAACGGATCGTTGACCAGGATGTCCACCCGGCCGAAGACCGCGTCCACGCGCTCAAACAGGCCCGCCACGTCATCGGGCCGGCTGATGTCGCAGTGCACGGCCAGGCCCTGGCGGCCCAGGGCCGTGACGCGCTCGACCGTTTGCGCCAGCCCACCGTCGTTGAGGTCGGCGGCGACGATATCCGCGCCGTGCTGGGCCAACCCAACCGCCATAGCCTGCCCCAGCCCCGAGGCTGCGCCCGTCACCACCGCCACCCGCCCGGTCAGGTCAAAGAGCGTCGTTGGCATGGCGTTATAGCGCGCGCCCCAGGGTTGGATTGTGGCCCGGCCCGGCGGCGCTCAACTGCGAGTAGCTATTCACGATCCGTTCATACGCCCCCCCCAGGTGCGCTTCAAACGCCGCGATGGCGCGCTCTTCGTTCCGGGAGCGGATCACTTCCAGCAGGTATTGATGCCCCTGCACCGTCATCTGACGAAAGTCGGAGTTGACCACGTTGCGCGTCAGCAGGAAGATATGGATTTGTGGGCGGAGCGTGGCCCAGCAGGCATACAGCCGCTTGTGATTGGCTGATTGATACAAGAGATCGTGAAAGCGAACGTCGAGTTCCGCCGCAGTCTGTTCCGTGGAACCCCGATCCACGTCTACGGCCATCAGGTCCACAATGGCCTGCATATCCGCCAGGTATTGGGGCTGCGCCTGGCGGATGGCTTGCGACACGGCCAGGCGCTCCAGAGCCAGGCGCAGGCTGTAGACCTCGTCCAGGTCTTCGCGCGACAGCCGGGCGACGAACGCGCCCTTGTTGGGCTGCTTGAAGACCAGGCCCTCGCGCTCCAGTTGCGTCAGCGCCTCGCGAATCGGCCCCCGGCTTACGCCCATCATCTCCGCCAGCCGCGCTTCACTCAGGCGCTCTCCGGGAGCGAGCTCGGCGCTCGAAATGGCCTCGCGGAGCCGGACGACCACATCGTCCGACAGCGTTCGCTTGGGAGGCAGCGAGAGAATTTCAGCCAGAGTCGCGCGCGACATGGGTCACTCGATCCGAGCTCAAGTCCGTCGCCTGCTGGAGATTTGCAGGTTACTGTTTACTGTTTACTGTTAACAAAACACATTGTAAATATTCCCGTTTTCGGTGTCAATAGCCAGTATCAGCGTGATTGTTCGGCGGTTGGTGCAGATTGGCCTAACCTGGAAGCGGTGTATGTGACCATGATCGGCTTGATGGTCCGCCGTTTGGCACGCCCGGTGGCGGTGTTAGCCCCAGGCCGGTCTCCGCCTGGTGCCGGGTTCATGCAACTGGGGTTGGCCACCTGTCAGTTGATTGCAGCACACCGGCGCACAGCGGTTAAGGGCTCTCATAATCACTGTCAAAGCCTATCATGGCGCGATTTCCAAAACGCGCTCTAAGGTCTACTTTTGGTGTACTTGTTTGTGTAACGGCCTTCAATTCGCATACCGATGATAGCGTCAGTGCACGCCTAGGTGCCTGTAAACCGCCGGCTAATCGCAGTGTTGGCGGCTCGCTGCCGGCCAGCCTCATTGTGAACTAGCCGCAAGTCGCCATTCTGGCCGTGCGCATCAGGCAGCAGCAGGTTGTCGAGGACCAGCTCATGGCCAGTCTCACGGCAATGCTTGAAAAGTGGCGCTGAAACCGCCAGTGCCCTCTCGCTGAGTCTACAAAAAGGACAGAGCACAGCCAGCGGTCGATTGCTCGACCGCCGGCTGTGCTGTCGAAGATGAGCAGTTTCACCTGGGGGTCAAAGCCGATGCCAGTGGGCGACCTCAGCGTGGCTGGGGTGGCCGGCCCGCCGTCACCGGTGCAATCGGCCTCGCCCGTGCCGGCGACGGTCGTGATGATTCCGTCTAGATCAATTTTGCGGATGCGGTGGCTGGAAATCAGGGCCGAGGCGCCCTCGGCAATAGGCGTTATCCGAAGTAACGAAACGGGGTCATCGTCGCAATAGCTGCTGCCGTTGTTGACCCCGGTGTTGGGTTCTCCCGCAACCACCGACGAGTTCATGAGTCATCTGTCAAGACCGGTGCCGTGCTGTTTGTACTTGTTATTACCCACCGACCAAAATGGGCGTAGAATGTTGTCTACTCCGCTCTACCCCGTTCTGCACGCTGTTTGGAGGTGCCATGAACAGTCCGATACAGACGCGCCGGGTTCGTTGGAGCTTCACCGCACTGGTGGTCATCTTCAGCCTATTGAGCGCGCCATTTTCGGCCGGGCCTGTGCCCGTCGAAGCCGTTCCGCTCGTTGGGCCTCAATTGCAGCCGCTGCGGCTCGTGCCCGCCGGGGGCGAAACCTGCGGCGGCGTATTCCTCGCTTCAGCGGACACATACGTCGATCAATCCTCGCCCGACTCCAACTATGGCGACGACAGCCCCTTGCACGTCAAGTGGGGCGCGGCCGACGAACAGCGGGCCTACTTCGACTTCGATCTGTCCAGCGTGCCGGTTAGCGCCACCATTCACAATGCCTACCTCCAACTGGCGCTTACGGCGGTAACCGGTACCCCGCCGATCCCGCTCGAAGTGCGCCTGCCCGTCGATAATTGGGGTGAGGGACTGCTGACCTGGAACAACCAGTTGCCGCTCGGCTCGGTCCAGGCTTCCCTCAGCGCTACCACGCCTGCCGGCGGCGTGCTCAACCTCGACCTGACGACGCTCGTTAGCCGCTGGGTGCATGGCGAGGAAAACCTGTTGGGCTTCGCGCTTCTGGCGGCCGGCCCGGGCTCTGTGACGATCGAGAGTCGTGAGACCGCCATTCCAGCCGACAACGCGCCGCGCCTGGTAATCGAGTGCGCGCTGCCCAATCCAGCCGTGCCCGCCGACCCTGGCGCTGGCGACGCCGCCCAGCAGAGCGACCTCGACCGTCTACGCCAGAACTCGAGCATACCGGTCTCTATCGAATTCGAGAACGGCGCCGTGCGCTTTGCCGATTTCCGGCTGCCCATACCCGACCAATACCGCAATGACCCGCTGGCCGCCGCCTGGTGGTTCCTGGAAGACTATCGGGGCCTGATCCGCCTGTCGAACCCGGGCCAAGACCTACAGCTCAGCGACCGCGCCACCGACAACTTCCATCTCGTTTTTCGACGGCGGCACCTGGGCATCCCCGTCTACCCGGCTGAGCTGGTTGTGCATATGGACCAACTTAACGTCACCGGTCTGAGCGGGCGCTATATCACCGACATCACCCTCAACGCCATCCCGCGCTTAGGCGCCGAGCGGGCCGAAGCCTTGGCCCTGGCCTCCAGCACCATCAGTTCGACCGTCGCGGGCGACACCCTGCTGCGCTACGTCAACCTGGGGCTGCTCGGCCAGTCTGACACCACCACGCACCTGGCCTGGCAGGTGAATGTGGCCGACCCGCTGCGCGGCGGGCTGTGGGTGTTCATCGACGCCCATGACGGCCGCCGGCTGCAGGTGCAGTATCACACCTACGACACCTTCGACCTCGACCTGGAGACGGCCCTTAACGGTGGGCCCGACCTGATCGCCTGTTACTTCTTCCTCAACAATGACCAATGGTTCAACCAGAACGGACCGGCTGCGGGCTTTCCTGACCCCGTGCCGCCTTCACCCGATGCCGAAGGCACCAACGCCTTCAACTTTATCCGCAATACCGATCAGCTCTACCGCAACAACCTGGGCCGTGATTCGATGAACGATCGAGGCATGCGTGTCACCATGTACGTGCATGTGGGCGTGGGCTTCCAAAACGCCCAGTACAGCTCCTGGTGCGACCAGTTGGAGTTCGGCGACAACATGGCCACGCAGGACATTGTGGCCCATGAATACACGCACGGGGTGGTGGAAGAGACCGGCGGCTTGATCTACCAGAACCAGTCCGGCGCCCTCAACGAGAGCTATGCCGATATCTTTGGCTACTTCACCGACACCGGCGACTGGACCATCGGCGAAGGCTCAGCCCTGGGCCCCATACGCAACCTGCAAACTCCGAATGCCTTCGGCGATCCTGACCACATGTTGGCCGGCACCAGTACCGACGGCGCGGGCCTGCGCGTACTGCCGGCTGGCACCAGCCCAGATTGCGGCCCCAGCGGCAACGACTGTGGCTTTGTCCACACCAACAGCGGCATCAACAATAAGGCGGCCTACCTGCTCATCCAGGGCGACACCTTCAACGGGTTCACCATCAACGCCCTGGGCATTACCAAGGCCCGCCGGTTGTTCTACAACATCCTCAACAACCGGCGGCTCACCAGCAGCGCGCAGTTTATTGACCAGCGCAACGCCGCCCTACTCGAGGCCGGCAGCTTGGCCAGCACCGGTGCCTTTGGCTTCACGCTGAATAACGTCTGCCAGGTGCGCAACGCCTATGCCGCTGTGGGCCTGGGCGTGGGCGATGTGGACTGCGATGGGCTGCCCGACACCACCGACGCCGACAACGATAACGACGGGGTGTTGAATGGGGCCGACAACTGCCCGGTGAATTCCAATACCGGCCAGCAGAACCTCGATGGCGACGGCCTGGGTGACGCTTGTGACCCCGACGACGACAACGACGGCGATCTGGATGGTCCTGACAACTGCGACCGCGTGCCGAACGCCAACCAGGCTGACCGCAACAGCAATGGCATTGGCGACGTGTGTGACGACCCCGACGGCGACGGCGTGATGGACAGTACCGACAATTGCCGTGACATGGCCAACGCCGACCAGCGTAACCGCGACAGCGACAGCCTGGGCGATGTGTGCGACCCTGACCGCGATGGCGATGGCCTCCCCAATGCGACGGACAACAGCCCCGACAATTACAACCCCGGCCAGCAAGACGCTGACAGTGACGGCATCGGCGACGCCTCCGACCGCTGCCCGGCCCTGGCCCATGCCGACAACACCGACACCGACAATGACGGCTTGGGCAATCCCTGCGACAACGACGACGACGGCGACCTGATCCCCGACGGCGCCGACAACTGCCCGCTGGTGCGCAACACCAGCCAGATCGACACCGACGGCGACGGCGTTGGCTTGGCCTGTGACGCTGACGAGTTTGAAGACTACGGCCGCGTGCGCCACCTATTCATCGACTCGGTGACCTGGATCGAGCGTTTCCCGTATGTCGTGCCCATACCGCTCTGCCCCTACTGCCCGCCCGATGACTACCTGCCCGCTGATTTGTTGGAGCAACTCACCATCGACATGCCCGTGGATTTCGGCGTGCGCATCGTCGACAGCAACGGCCTGGCGCAGGCCCGCGGCCCAGACACCGACACCTTCCAGATCCTGCGGTTCCAGCCCGCGCCCTATGGCGAACCGTTCAACCTGCCCTTTGTGGGTGGCACCGCCGCCATCCAGGGCGGCGATCCCTTGGTCACGCCCGCGGCTGACGGTGTGCGCTACTACCTGGAGCTCTACCCGGGCGAAGGCACTGATCCCCACGGCACCTACCCGTTGACGTTGACGGTGACGAGCGTGTTTTCACGGACTATTCAATTGCCGATCGTGATGCAGCCATAGCGCCTCTAGGGCGAGCCAACCCTACCGATCACCTGTGCTGGTCAGGCTTGCCGCCCGACGCTTGTGCATTCGCATCTCCAATGCGACTCACAGGCTGCCAAAAGCTGTGAACGGTGGCAGTTTGCGTGGGCTCTAACCTTGCGCCCGCAACGCGCCGATCATCGGTGCGGGCTAGCCTGCCAGGTCTGGTGACAATGCTGGCCAGCCTAATCATCGCCGTGCCGGCTTTCAGTCCGCGCCGAAGCAGGCTCCTCCTCCTGCGCCGGCCGCCAGTGCCGGGGAGGTAACGCTCGTCCACCAGAGGTCGGACGCGCCCAGGGCGGTTTGGTAAAACCAACCGCGCCGCGCATCTCAACAGGATGCGCGGCGTCGTTGTTTGAACTCGTTAGACAGAGGCGGGCGTCTGTGCGGTAGCACCCCAGTTAACCGTGTTCACGCACACCCGCGCGCGACCAGTGCTTGAGTGGCTTTAGACACGCCCACGCCGTACCAGCCGGCTGAGCCACGCCCGGAAGGTGGCGTTCAACCGCTCAATGTAGGCGGCGTTGATTTTGCCACCGCCTTGGGTCCGCGCCAGCAGGCGCTCAATGGCGGCTCGGTTCCCTTGAACAAGGCGCTGCTGGACGGACACCACCCAGCGGCGGGCGTACTGCTTGACCACTTGGGCGATTTACAGCCCGCGCCACGGGCGCAGGTTCGGACGCCCGGCGGCCCATAGCGACCGCGACGCGGAAGACCGTCCGAATAGCGCGAACATAGGCCACCAATACACACCAACAGCGGGCGCGGCAGCGCGCCCGCCCGAATTTTCTGCACCAAGCTGACGACACCTGTCCCACCCCGGGTGCGGGTCAAGGCCATATCCCGGTGCTGACTCACCTCGCCGCCCAACCAGAGGCCGGTCGAAACCTGGCACGCCACACTTGCGCCTGCGCTGCAAGTGCAGGTGTGGCCACGCTTCGCGAGACCTTCAGCCCCTGCAACTTGACCCACAGTTCGTCGGCCTGCCCTTGACCCAAATTGGGCGGTCGCTCCATCAGTTGCGTCTGTGCCCGCTGACAGTGCCTGCCGCCCTGCATCTGCCACGCCTGACCTGTGCGTTCGTCCAAGCTAAACGCCACCACAATCGCCTAGAAGGCTATCCTGATGGATTTACGGCATAACCGCAATGGGCAAACCAAGCAGCCGCATCATGGGTCGAAATCGAGCGCAAGGCGTGGGCCAGGGCGGTCAGCAGTTCGTCGAAGGTGCGCGCCTTCGCTTTGCGCAAGTAGGCTTTAGCTTTGGACCAGCACTTTTCAATCGGGTTGAGGTCAGGCGAATAAGGCGGCACGCTACGCGATTCGACGGTCGCGCCGCGCGCTTCAATCAGGGTGCGGATGCGGTCCTGTTTATGCGCAGACAAGTTGTCCACACCTGCACCACCGTCAGGTGCGTGTGACTACCCGATCCCCCGCCGCCAGGTCCGGCCCCAAGATGTGCTCGATGTAGGTTTCAAAAGCCGGTCCGTCCATACTGCCCTTGAAGACAAAGGGAGCGTGGACACCGTCCAAGCTGAGCGCGGCCACGGTCGTGTAGTGCGGTCCCGAAAAGCCGGGGGTGGCTTCCACCACCCGCACGCCGGGAGCCGCCCGACCATACAAGCGGGTCAGGCCTAAATGCGTGCCGATTTCATCGAGAAAATGCAGCTTGCCCGCCAGCGGCGCCAACACGTCCCGCATGCGCTGGGTAAAAGCGATCCGCATGGCTATGACCCGTTCCGTTTCCCGCGCGCTGTCGTGGAGCGACTTTTTTTGGGGGGCAACCGTAACCGGGTCAGTTCGCGCGACACCATGCTGCCACTCACTTTGAGCTTGAGTTCGGTTTTGATCCGCCCGCACAACTCGTCCAGCGAAATATCGGGCTGGGCCTGCACCGCCTTGCGCAAGAAGGTCTCATGGGGCGCCAACACGCGCGCCACTCCACCGGCATGCGGGGCGGCGGCCACACTCCCCGTCTCGCGTTTCCGCCGCGTCCATTTCTCGATGGTCGACTCGCTGATGCCCACCGTCTCGGCAATCGCGCGGTTCGATTGCTTATCCTGGGCCACCGCCGCCATCACCTTTTCGCGCAGATCTTGGGAGTAGATTGACATGCCCAATAGTCTACCTGATTCTTGCCGTAACTGCGACCGGAGGCTGCTCTAGGACCGTAAAGGTTCGGCGCGGCTACCCGCCACGCACCTGCAGCCTGGCTTCACGCTGCCTCGACCGGATCGTAATTGTACCTGCACTTCACGTCTGGCAAGTACTCGAGCAGCCGCTCAAACTGGGTGGATGGCAGCGTCCAGGTGACCGACATAGATCACGGTGCCGGATGCACGACTTGCAGCCCCAACTCGCGCTCAAAGGGATCGAAGTCGCGGTCACTGTGCAGCAGCGCATGTTGGTTAGTGAGGCAAAAAGTGGCGATCAGGCAGTCCAGCGTGCGGCGGATCGTGAACCCGCGTGCCCGCAGCGTGCGGTAGTTTAGCGCCGCACTCGTCGCCAGTTCAACGCCCCCTATGGTGACACCGCAAACTTCAACCTCTCCCGCCGGGTGGCCAGCGCGGCTCGTGCGCAGCTCATCCAGATCGTCCTGCCAATCCACCTTACCCCGCAGTCGGCGCACGCCAGATTGAGCCTGCAACCCAATTAATAGGCGCAGGCCCGCTTCCACGACAGCCTTTTTCGTGCGCAGGCCAGTGGCTTGCATGGCTGCCGCCATTAACTGATCGTCAATCACAATGTTAGTGCGCATTGCACCTCCATGGGTGGTCACTCGGATGGGTGCTGATCCGGCCGTCCGCCGTTGGGCAGGTCCAACTGCTCAGCCATCATAGGTGGGGCGGAATCACTGTGTTCGGAAAGTTACCGAGCCAGAGCACTTGGTACTTGGTGCCTCCGAGAGCGCGCGCCAATTTCTCGCCGGCCGTCACCAACGGCACGGCCAATTGCAGCGCTAAGGCGACATAGCAGGCATCGTACGCCGTGATGGCCTCCTGGAGTGCCAGGTCAAGGGCCGGAGCCGCCAGATCGGCCGTGGGGAAGCGCCTGAGGGCCAGTCCGCCGAGATCGGTCAGCGCCTGACGGGCCTTTGCGGGCGGGTAGCCTGACCGCCGCGTGTGCTTCCACAAAATATTGGCGCACTCGATGTAGAACAGGTCGGGCACCGAGAGTTGTCCGGCCGGCTCGGTCGCCAGGTGTGCGACGAGAGTTTCGGCGCGATCCGACAGCGTGATGAAAAGCTTGATGGCGACGCTGGCGTCAACCACGTACGCGGCCGCCGCCGTCATCGCTGGCGGCCGTCAACGACAATTAGAATTACGCATGGCGACAATTAGAAATACGCATGGCGGATAGCAGTATTTCGTCAGCGACAACTAGATTTGTGCACGGCGACA
>JAYUUW010000174.1:0-7515 GCA_043754665.1 Anaerolineales bacterium
CGGCCCCAGCGGTTCCTACCCCAACGGCATAACTTTTTTCAACAGCGCGGTGTACTTCGCGGCCAACGACGGGGTGAATGGCTCCGCCCTGTGGCGCACCACCCTCACCACCACCGAACTGGTCACCGATGTCAACCCGCTGGGCGACAGCCTGGTGGGCAATCTGTTTGCGCATGGCGCGTACTTGTACTTCTCAGCGACGGATGGCGTGACCGGCCGCGAGGTGTGGCGGTACGACGGCACGACCGCCGTGCGCCTGACCGACCTCAACCCGGGCGCGGGCCATGCCTCGCCGTACGGCTTCTACGCCGCCAGCCCGGTGGCCCCCAACGTGCTCTTCGGCGCGACCGACGGCGTCACGGGCGGCGAACTCTATCGCCTATCAGTGGCGACGGGCGCGGCCACGCTGGTGAAGAACCTGGCCCCGGACGCGGTCAGCTCCAACCTGGACGAAATGACCGGGGCCGGGGCCAACCGGGTGTACTTTGATCTCTACAATGCGACGCACGGCGAGGAGCCCTACACCAGCGACGGCACGCCGGCCGGCACGCAACTGCTGGGCGACCTGATCTTGGGGCCTAGTGGTTCGGACCCGGCGTATTTCACCGGCCTGGGCGACGGCCGCGCACTCTTCACCACTTGGACCACGGCCGAAGGCGAAGAGCCGTGGATTTCGGACGGCACGCCCGGCGGCACGCTGCGGCTGCGCGATATCCACACCGGCACCATCGGCAGCTACCCCGACCCGCTGGTGGCGCTCGAGGCCTTCAGCCTGTTCTTCGCCGACGATGGGGTGCTGGGCGAGGAGTTGTGGCGCACCGACGGCACGCCCAGCGGCACGCTGCTGGTGCGCGACATTTATACCGGCTCGCACTGGAGCGCCAACGGCGAGGCCGCGCGCCTGGGCAGCCGGCTGATCTTTGGGGCCGAGGATGGTGTGCACGGGGAGGAGGTGTGGGTGAGCGACGGCACGTTCGCCGGCACGCAGCCGCTGACTGATTTGGCCGCGCCGCCCTACTACGACTCCAACCCCGAGAGCTTCGTGACGGCCGGCGACCGGGTCTTCTATGTGGCCTACGACGACCAGGGCAACGACGCGCTCTACTACACGGACGGGGTGACCGCCACGCTGGTGCTGACCTATGACGCCACCGGCCTGAGTTCTTTCGACAACATGCGGGCCGGCGCGACGGGGGTCTTCTTTGAAGACAGCATTGGCAGCCAGGCCGAGAACATCTGGTGGTCCGATGGCTACACCTACACTCAACTGACTAACTTTACGCCCAGCGACGAGCGAGTCTACCTGTATGACGCCGTCACGGTGGGTGACCGGATTTTCTTTAACTACTGCGACCTGGTCAACGGCTGCGAGTTGTGGCAGGCCAGCCCGACGGGCGGCGCGGGGCTGGTGCGCGACATTTACCCCGGCCTGCCCAGCAGCAACCCCACCGACCTGCTGGCCCTGGGTGACGCCCTGGTCTTTGCCGCCGCCGACCCGGCCGGCGGGCGCGAGTTGTGGATCAGCGATGGCACGTTGGCCGGCACCGAGCGCCTGGCCGATGTTCAGCCGGGCGCGGCCCACAGCAACCCGACGGAGCTGGCGGTGTCGGGCAGCCGGCTGTACTTCCGGGCCTACACCGACGCGGCGGGCTACGAGTTGTGGGCGCTGGCGATCATGCAGCGGTTGTTCTTGCCGCTGGTCAACCGTTAGCGCCGCACGCGCTTGCGCCCAGAATCAAAACGCGGGCCGGCAGTAGACACTGCCGGCCCGCGTTGTGTGTCGCGTGAGCGCCGAGTGGGGCTTACGGCCGGCTGGGCTTGTGGGCGGCGTCGGCGGGGGGCGTGGCGGCGGCGCGCACGGGCGGCTTCGCTTGCTCTTCCTTGGCCAGCGCCTCAATCGTCTCCAGGTCGCGCTCGAGGCTGCGGCGGCGGACGAACCAGCTTATCAAGTACAGGGTGGGCAGGCCCAGCAAAACGGCGAACCCGAACAGCATGTAGCCGACGGTGTCGGCCGGGGCATCTTGCAGGAGGGGCAGGAGTAACATGGGTGGTCTCCGATCAGGCGGTCAACAGGCGGGCTTTGAGCTGCTCAACTCGCTCGCCGAGGCGCGCCAGGCGGACGCGGTTGGCCAGCAGCGCTACGTATAAGAAGGTGAAGGCCAGGTTGGCGAACAAGAAGGTTTGCAGCATGGGGGTGGTCATATCGAACCCGCCCTCGGAGCTGGCCGAGCCGTTGCCGATGACGACGGGGTGAATGGTGCGCCACCAACGGATGGAGAACCACGTCAGCGGCACGCTGATGACGCCGATGATGCCGTAGACCGAGGCGAAGCGCGCCCGCCGCTGCGGGTCTTCAATGCCCTGCCGCAGCATCATGTAGGCGATGTAGATCAGCGCCATGATGGTGTAGGTGGTCAGGCGCGGGTCCCAGGTCCACCAGGTGTTCCAGGCTGGGCGGGCCCAGATGGAGCCGGAGGCGGTGGCCATGACGGTCAGCACCAGCCCGACCTCGACCGACGAGTAGGCCACGTGGTCCCAGAACTGCCGGCCGGTAGCCAGGTAGATGGCCCCGGCGAGGGCGGTGACCACGAAGGCCGTAAAGCTCAGCCAGGCCGACGGCACGTGGAAGTAAAAGATGCGCTGGACTTCCCCCATGACCCGCTCTTGCGGGGCGTAGAGAAAGACCAGGCCGACGGCGCTGAGCATCATCACCGCCGTGACAATATTCAGGATGACGAGACCCCGGTGGGCTTTTTCCATAGCAGGCTCCTTCGCAGACTCTGAGGCGGGTTACTCTTCGACGACGTACTCGAACAGCATAAAAGCGGCGGCCACAAAGATCACGTCGTAGCCGATTAAGAGATTAATCCACGGGCCGATCTCGGCCCATTCGACGCCGGCGAGAATGCCGCTGCTGGCCCGCACGGCCGCGATGAGCAGCGGCACGGCCACCGGGAACAGCAAGATCGGCAGCATGACATCGCGCGAGCGGCTGTACATGGCCAGCGAGGCCAGCAGCGTGCCGACGGCGGCGTAGCCGACCGTGCCGAGCAGCACCACCAGCAGCAGCAGCGGGCGCAGCATGGGCATGTTGAACAGGATGCCGAACACCGGCAGCAGCACGAGCTCGACCAGCAGGATGAACAGCCAGTTGCCGAGCGCCTTGCCGAAGTAGAGCGCGCTGCGGTCGACCGGGGCCAGCAGCAGGCCGTCGAGCGAGCCGCGATCTTTCTCGGCCGCCAGGCTGCGGTTGAGGCCCAGCGTGCCGGTGAAGATGGTGGTGACCCACAGCACGCCGGCGGTGACGTTCTCGCGCGCGGCCCGGTCGAGCTCCAGCGCGAAGTTGAAGATCAAGATCATCAGCAGCGCGAAGACCACCATGGCGCTAATCAGTTCCTTGCTGCGGAACTCGGCGGCCAGGTCTTTCCACACCACGGCGCCCACGGCCCGCAGGTAGTGGCGGGCGTGCGCCGCCGGCCCGATCAGGTTGGGCACCTCGGCCGGCGCGTCGGCGGCGGGGCGGGTGTCAGCCGACATAGTTGGCCCCCTGCGCCACGGCGGTGTAGGTGTCGGCAAACGCCGCCGCCTGCAAACCGGCCGTGGCCGCCGAATAGGCCAGCACGCCGCGCGCCAAGATCACCACCCGGTCGGCCAGGGCCAGGCTGCGCGGCAGATCGTGGGTGGAGATGAGCACGGTGCGGCCGGCGCGCGCGACGGAGCGCAGCACGTCATCGAGCATCTGCGAGGCTTCGGGGTCGAGGCCGGTGTAAGGCTCATCGAACAGCATGACGGCCGGGTCGGGCAGCAGGGCGCGGGCAATGGCCAGGCGCTGCTGCATGCCGCGCGAAAAGGTGCGCACCAGGTCGCGCCGCCGCCGGGCCAGGCCCACCTGTTCCAGCACAGCGCTGATGCGGCCGGCCGGCTGGGGCAGGGCGTACATGCGGGCGTAGAACTCCAAATTCTCTTCGGCGGTCAGGTCGGTGTAGAGCAGGGTGTGGTGGCTCACCACGCCCAGGCGCTGGCGCACCTCGGCCGCGCCCTCCGGCAGCGGGATGCCCGCCACGCGCACCTGCCCGGCGCTGGGTTTCGACAGCGTGGAGAGGATGCGCATGAGCGTGGTCTTGCCTGCGCCGTTCGGCCCCAGCAGGGCCACGAACTCGCCGGCGGCAATATCCAGATCGACGCCGCGCAGCACCGGGCGCAGGCCAAAGGCCTTTTTGAGTCCCCGGGTTTCGATCATTTAGGCGCCGGCCTTCCAAATGGCCTTTAGCTCGTCTTTCAGCTCGGCGCGCTCGGCCACGTAGTCGGCCTGGGCCAGGTCGCCGGCGGCATAGGCCGCATCCAGCTCGGCCAGCGCCGCCAGCAGGGCTTCACGGCGGGCGGCCGGGTCGACCACGGCGCTGGGGCGGCGGTAGAGCCAGACCCCCACGCCCAGCAGCACCACGGCCAGCGCGCCCAGCCCCACGGCCAGGCCGGTGGTGCTGGTGCTCGGCAAGCCGGCGCTGCCGCCGGTGGGCGGGGCGGTGGTTCCGGTGCCGGCCGCGCCGGTCACGTCGAAGGTCAAGGACTCGCCCGCCAGCAGCCCGGCTCGGCTGAAGTTTTGGAAGGTCTGATCCTGAAAGCTCTGCGGGCCAAGGGAGACCACGTTGGGGCCGGCGAGCGTCACGCCCAGGTCGGAGAGCAGCACGTTCACGCTGGCTACCGGGTAGTGCATCACCTGGCTGAAGTTGAGCGCGCCGTTATACGGCAGGCGGAACGAGACCAGCAATTGGCCGACGCCCTCGCCCGGCGGCACCTGCCACAGCGTCCCAAAGCCATCGGCGTTGCGGAAGTAGTCTTGATCGAGCACGGCGTTCTGCACATCGAGGTTGGTGGCTTCGGCCGGCAGGTTGAATTGCAGCAGGGCCGCGCCGGTGGCGGCGTAGGTGCGGTCGCTGTTGTTCGAGAAGATGTAGAGCTGGCCCACGGTGACTTCGGTGGGGCTGGGGAACTCGAGGAACATGTGCATCTGCGCGACCGACAGCGCGGCCGGGTCGCTGGTGCTGTCGTAGATCGGCAGCGTCAGGTCCAGCGGCGCGCCTTGCGCGTCGAAACTCGCCACCTCCGAGCCGTAGGTCACATCGTTATAGACCGTGCTCACCAGGAACTGCCGGCCGGGCACATAGGCCACTGATCCGAAGTCAAAGCGGCCGGCGGCGTCCACGGTGGTGGTGAGGGTTTCGACCAGGCTGTCGGTGTCAAAGCTGTGCAGGTTGATCTCCAGCCCGGCCGGCACAGCACCGCCGCTGGTGTTGTTGACCACCTGGCCGCCCAGCGTGCCGGTGCGTTCGGCCAGCACGGCGTCGGGCGCGGCGTAGACGTAGCCAAAGCCCTGCACCACCGCGACCACGGCCCACTGCTCGGCCTCGGACAGCGTGGCGGCAAAGGGGTGCAGCGCGTCGCCGCCGGCCACAACGGCTTGCAGGTCTTGCGCGCTGTGCGTGACCATGGCGGCCAGAGCGGTGAAGTCGGGCACGGGCGCGTCTAGGCCGCCGGCCTCGGGGCCATCGCCTTGCCCGCTAGGGCCGTGGCACTGCGCGCAGTTGGCGGTGTAGACCGCCTGCCCCAGGTCCACCTGTTCTTGGGGTGTGCTGAGGGTGGCGACGTAGGCCGCCAGGTTCCAGCGCTCGGCTTCGGTGAGGCTGTTGCCAAAGGGCGGCATGAGGGCGTCGAGGTTGCCGATGGTGATGGCGGTGAACAGGGCCAGCGGGCTGCGCGTGCGCGTGAAGGCGGGGTCGGTCAGGTCGGGCGGCGGGGCGGGCAATTGCGCGACCATCTCGCCATCGCCCACGCCGGTGGCGCCGTGGCAGGGAGTGCAGTGTTCAATGAAGAGCAGCCCGCCTTCGATGGCGGCCGGCGGCTGGGCGGGAAAGCCCAGGTCGGCCACGGCCGCGGTAGGGACGACCGGCGTTTGCGGCGGCATAGTGGCCCCGGCGGGCAGGGGGGTGGGCACGGTGCTCTGGCCGGGCGGCGGGGTGACATCGCCGGCTAAGGAGCACGCGGTTAAAGCGGCCGCCGCACACGCCAGCAGGGCCAAGCGCAAAC
Organism: Anaerolineales bacterium; assembly: GCA_043754665.1. Lineage (GTDB taxonomy): Bacteria > Chloroflexota > Anaerolineae > Anaerolineales > UBA6663 > JADZEK01. The sequence continues at coordinate 6,085 of JAYUUW010000174.1, forward strand.
GCAGTTTAGGCATCATGGCTGGTGATAGCACATAGGGGATGGGATGAACCAGCCGAGACTCTTCGCGCGCCACCACAGCGCGCGTAGCAAGGGATGGCGGTCGCGCTCAGAGTGACAGTCCATAGGATTCGGTGTGGTCAACTATTAAATGGGCGGGGTAGGGTGGTTGGTTAGCGGCGAACGGGTGTCTGGCTCAGGCCGGCGGCGGGGGCAGGCAAGCGCTGCCCGCACGCGCCGCAAAACTGATCGCCGGCCGCGGCCACGCGCCCACACTGCGGGCAGGCCACGGTTTGGGCCGCGCCGCATTCCGGGCAGAAGCGGTCGGCGGGGGTGACGCTGGCCCCGCATTGGCCGCAGGGGTGCGCGCCGGCGGTGGGCCGCGCCGCCAGGACGGTCTCGATCTCAGCGTCGGCCCCAGCGCGCCCCAACAAGGCCAGGGCCGGGCGCTGGGCGGCGACCGCCGCTTCGATCTCATCATCCACACTGCGGGCGCGGCCGGGGGCGGCCACACCGGCACTGGCCGCAGGCGCCAGTATGGCCGCGCTGAGGGCGTCGAGTTGCTTGAGCACGACCACGCCCTGCGCCACCAACTGCGCCCGCTGGGCGGCGTAGTCATCGTCCAAAATCTTGCTGGTGGCGTGGTCAAAATCCAGGTCGCGCAACTGCGTCAGCACGCGCTCGTGCTCGGCGCGCAGATCGTCGGCCGGCCCCGGCTGGCGGTCACGCCCGGCGCCGCCCGAGAGGAGCGGCGCGGCCACAATCACGGCCACCACCAGCAAGAGCGCCACCCCCAACAAGATCGAACCAATATCCATGAGCATTCGCCTTAAGTCGTGTATCAAAACCGAGACGCTGCGCGTCGGCGCGGTGCGCCTCGAACTGACAGACGGGTGGTGGCCTTAGTCGGCCTCGGCCAACAGCGGCAGAATTTCGGCTTGCAGCGCCGCCGCCGTGGTGGGGCCGACAAACAATTTACGCAGGATGCCGTCTTTGCCCACCACAAAGGTCTCGGGCACGCCCTTGATGCGGTAGCGGTGGGAAATGTCGGTGCGCAGGTCGGGCCCGTTGGGATAGGTGATGCCGAAGCGGTCGATGAAGGCGCGCGCCCCGGTCTCGGTATCCACGTAGGCCACGCCCAGGAACACCACGCCCTGATTTTTATACTGCTGCCAGGTGCTTTCCAGGTCGGCCGCTTCGGCTTCGCACGGAATGCACCACGAGGCCCAGAAGTTGATGACGACCACCTGCCCGCGCAAGTCGGCCAGCTTGATGATCTCGCCGTCAAAGGTTTCCAGTTCGAAGTCGGGCGCTAATTCGCCGTTGCCGACCTGCCCAGCGGCCAGCGGCCCAATGCGCTGCATGCGCACGGCCACCAGGCCCAGCAGGGCCACCAGCAGCGCGACGACCAGCCATTGCCACCAGGCCACGCGG
>JAYUUW010000175.1:0-10681 GCA_043754665.1 Anaerolineales bacterium
CAACAATTGTTGACCAGCCGCGTTGGCGTTATTCAGTCTAGGGCGAGGCCGTCGCTGGGGGCTGCTCCACAATCACCCGCCGCGTCACCACCGACCACTGCGCCAGCGTGTTCAGCCGGTCGCTGGCCTCGATCAGCGGGCCGACCTGCACCCCGGCCACGCTGGTGTCAACCGCGTAGTTGTACACCGGGTAAAACAGCAGCAAGGCCGGCGTCTGGTCGGCAAAGCGGCTTTGGAACTGGTAGTACAGCCGCGCCCGCGCCCCCAGGTCGCTCGTAATCCGGGCCTGCTCCAGCAGTTCGCTCGTCACCCGGTCGTTGAAACCGCCGTAGTTCTGCCCGCTCTCCACCTGCGTCTCGTGCCACATGGGGTAGGGGTCGGGGTCGGGCGTGCCGGCCAGGTTCAGGTCGACCAAAATCGCGTCAAAGGTGCGCGGCCGGGGCGTCAAATATTGGTCACGGATGGCGCTCGAGTCCACCGGCACCACCGTGACCACCACGCCCAACTGCGCCCAGGTGTCGCGCGCCGCCTCGGCCAGTGCCAGGTGCAGGTCGTCGTTCGGCGTCGTCAGCGCGAAGCGCAGCTCAATCTCACCTTTGCGCCGCACATATCCGGCCGACCCGGGCGTGGCGCCATCGGGGATCACCCAGCCGGCGCTATCCAGCAGCCGCGCCGCCGCCGCCGGATCGTATTCCACCACCGGCAGCGTGGGGTTATAGGCCCACGAGCCGGGCAGCACCGGCGAGTTCGCCATCACCGCCTGCCCGTTCAGCAGCTTATCCACCATCTGCGAGCGGTTGAGGCCGCGCAGCAGCGCCTGCCGCACCTTCTTGTCTTGGAAGAAGGGCAGTTCGTCGCTTTGCAAGTTGAGATAGATCAGGCTGTATTCCGGCAGCAGGCTGGTGTACACGCCCAACTGCTCGGTTTGCAGCGCTTGGGTCACGTGCGCCGCGTCGATCCGGCTGATGCCTAGCACCTCGCCCGCCGTGTAGCCGGCCAGCGCCGCCGCCACGTCCGGGTAGAACCGGAAGGCCACGTCGTTCAGCAGCGGCGCCACGCCATAATAGTCCGCGAACGCCGACAGCCGCACGCCGTTCACGATGCCGGCTTCGCCGGTCAGCGCCACAAACCGAAACGGCCCTGACCCGACCGGCGCGTGGTTGAAATCGGCCTCGCCCAGTTGTGCTGCCGGGACTGTGCTCAGCAAGTGCGCGGGCAGCAGGCCGAAGGTGGTGTAGTCTAAGAACGGTGCAAACGGCTCCGGCAGGGTTACCGTGAAGGTCTGGTCGTTCACCACGGCCAGCGCCAGCGCCCGCCACAGCCGCGCCAGCTCCGGCGCGCCCTCAAACTCGGCGTTTTGCAGCAGCCCGACGGTCAGCGCCACATCGGCGCTGGTCACCGGCTGGCCGTCGTGCCAGCGCGCATCGGCCCGCAGCACAAACGTATAGGTCAGGCCGTCTTCCGACACAATCCAGTTGGCCAGGTCCGGCTGCGGCCGGCCGTAGGCGTCAAAGCGCGTCAGCCCGCTGAAGATCAGCCGGTCAATATCGCGGTCGACGGGATTGTTATAGTCGAGCAAGGGGTTCAAATGGCGCGGCAGCCCGATGAGGGCCTCGGTGTACACACCGCCGCGCACCGGCTCGGCGGTGAGCGTGAGGCCGGGGCCGGCCCCGCCGCCGGTTTGCGTCTTGCCGTTCAGCAGGCTGCCGACCAACAGCATCCCCAGAATGGCGATAATGAGCTGCCAACGAAGGTGGCGCATGGCGACAAAAGGGCGCTGCGCGTCAGCCGGGCCGCAGTGCCGGCCGCGCGAACACCCCATTGGTTTCCAAGCCCGGCTAGCTCAAAATGACGTTAGTGATAGCGACCACGAAGAAGGCCACCGCCAGCCCAATGGTGATGAAAAACAGCGTGCGCTCCACGCCGCGCCGGGCGCGGAACACGCCGCCCGTATCACCACCCGACAGGCCACCCAGCCCCGCCGACTTCGATTGCAGAATGATCGCGGCGATCATGGCGATGGACAGAATGATCTGCGCCACCGACAAGTAATCTGTTAGTTGCATGCAGCACCTCCTAAACCGGACAAGCGGTCGTGATTATAACACGGCCCCCCGCCCTGCTGTCCAGCCGCCCGCCGCCGCACATTATGTCATGTGTTCAACTGCCCCCCGCCGGACGACATTAGCGCACCTCGCCCAGCGCCGGGAAAAAATGCGCCCAGGCTTTCACGGCCTGGGCGCACGCCTTCATATTAAGTCTCCGGCCCCAGTTACGGGCCAGTTTTGCTGTTCCCGGGCTACCGCTTGCCCTTCTTCTTGCTCTTGTTCACCGACCGCACTTCCTTGCGCGCCGCCGCCCCGACCGCCACGACCACCGGCGGGTTGCCACCCGCCCCAGCCGCCCCTACCACATACGGCTCATGCAACTGCACCACCGGCGTCTTCGACTTGCGCGAGCGAAGGTTCAAGAGTTCCACAAACACCGAGAAGCCCATCGCGAAGTACACATACCCCTTCGGAATATGGATGTGCAGCGCCTCGACGATTAGCGTGGTGCCGATCAGCAGCAGGAAGCTCAACGCCAGCATCTTGATCGTCGGGTGATCGTTCACAAAGCTACTGATCCGTCCGGCGAACACCAGCATGATGACCACGGCCACAATCACCGCCGCAATCATCACCCACACTTCATCGGCCATGCCGACGGCCGTGATCACCGAGTCGAGCGAGAACACCACATCGAGCAGCAGGATCTGGAGGATGACGCTCACAAACGACGCCTTCACCTGGCTGCCGGCGTGGCCCGTGTCGCCTTCCAGTCGCTCGTGGATTTCGTGCGTGCTCTTCGCCAGCAGGAACAGGCCGCCGCCCAGCAAGATCAGGTCGCGCCCGCTCAAATCGACCGGCCAGGCCTCCGGCAGCAGGTTGGCCTCCAGCCGCACAATCCAACTGATCGACAGCAGCAGCAAAATACGCGTCACCAGCGCCAGGGCCAGGCCGGTTTGGCGCGCGCGGGCCTGTTGCTCGACCGGCAGCTTGCCGGCCAAAATCGAAATGAAGATCACGTTGTCGATGCCCAGCACCACCTCGAGGGCGGTCAGCGTCAACAGCGCAATCCAGGTCTGGGGGTCGCTCAGCCAATCCATGCGGGGTCATCCTTTCTGGGTCCGAAGGGAGGCAGCCGCCCGGCCGCCGCACCGTCATTCGGCAATGGAAGATTAAACAAATGCGCTCGCCCAACCACGGTGACGCAGCCGGTGGGCGCAATTCTAACGTATGGGGTGCCGGCCGGTGGCCGACATTTGCCTGACAATCGCTCGGGCGCGGCTGGCCCCAGACTATCGCCCGCTTACCCCGGTATAAAGAAGAAGGCCACCGCCAGGATCACATACATGCCCAGCAACTGCGCCCCCTCCAGCCAGTTGGTCTCGCCGTCAGAGGCCACCAGCGCCGAGATCGCCACCGCCCCAATCAGCGCCAGCAGCTCAAACTGGTTGAACACCAGGGTTAGCTCTTTGCCAAACAACAGGCTCACAAACACCAGCACCGGGGCTACAAACAGCGCAATTTGCAGACTCGACCCCAGCGCAATCTCCAGGCTCAAGTCCATCTTGTTCTTGAGGGCCACTTCCACCGCCACCAGGTGCTCGGCCACGTTGCCGATGATGGGGATCAGGATAATGCCCAAGAAGAACTCGCTCAGGCCCAGCACGGCCGTCACCGGCTCCACGCTCGCCACCAAAATCTCGCTCAGCCACACCACCGCCGCCGTCGCCAGCCCCAGCACAATAATCGAGGTCTGCTTCGACCAATGCGGGGCCGCCGCCTCATCGGGCGCGGGGGCCAGGGCCGTGCTGCCGCGCAGGCTGAAGATCAGCCCGAGCACATACAGGATGATCATGACCCCGGCTACGCCCAGCGAAATGCTCTCCAGCGTGCGGTCGGGCAGCACCGCCCCGGCGCTGGTGTGGCTGAACACCGACGGCACGCACAGCGCCAGCACCGCCAGCACCAGCATGGTGCTGTTCGTGCCGGCATGCCCGCGATGAAAGGTCTGCGTGCCGTTCTTCAGCCCGCCGAACAGCAAACTGGCCCCCATCACCAGCAGCAGGTTGCCGATGATGGAGCCGGTAATTGAAGCCTTCACCAAATCGAACAGCCCCGCCCGAATGGCCACAATGGTGATGATGAGCTCGGCCGCGTTGCCCAGCGTGGCGTTCAGCAGCCCGCCGATCTTGGGGCCGGTGAACACCGCCAGTTGCTCGGTGGCTTCCCCAATCAGCTCGGCCAGCGGGATCAGCCCGGCGCAGGCCACCCCAAAGTTCAACAACGGGTTCCAGTGCAGCAGGCCGCCCACAATCGCCACCGGCAGGGCCAGCAGCAGATAGTGCAGTGGCTTGATTGAGCGCAGCGAGAGTGCTTTCACCACTAGCTCCGAGGTTGAGTGGGCTGGGTCGAGCGCGGCGCCAAGACCCGCAAGCAGCGCGCCGCCACGTCCACCGTCAGTTGCGGCACCGGCACAGCCTGGGGCTCACCGTCGATGTGAAACGCCTGTGGCGCCGCAGTATAGAGTTCAAAGTGGTCGCCTGTCAACCGCACGACGCTAGGATGGCCGTGATGCCGGCCGCGCAGGACCCGCCCAGCGTGCCTCAGCGCTGTGCCGAAGTCGTCGCCGCGCCAGGCCCACAAATCCATCAGGCCGTCCTCGCCGCTCACATGCTCGGCAAACCGAAACAGCCCGCCCCCGTGCAGCCCAATGCCGCACACCGTCGCCATGAGAAAGCGCCCGCTGACCTCCTGCGCACCCAGCGGCCCGCCTACCACCCGCAGACGCATATCCAGCCCGCGCAGGCTAAACGCCGCCCCGAACGTCAACAGGCCGTTATAGAGGAAGCCGCCCCCCGGCCGCGCCGCGTCGCGCCGCCGCTCGAACTGCGCCACGGCCTCCGCGTCGAGCCCCATGCCCGACCAGGAGAGGAACCATTGGCCGTTGGCGCGGCCCATATCGCTTAGATGGGTAGGCGCGTCGAGCAGCGCCAGCGCAGCCTGGGCCAAAGCGTGCGGCTGCAATAATGACGTGCGCGGCAGCCCCATGGTTTGCGCCCACACATTCGCCGTCCCGGCCGGCAGCGCGCCAAATGCGGCCGGCGTATGCGCCAGCTCGCCCGCCAGCGTGCCCAGCGTGCCGTCGCCGCCCGCCACCAGCACCGCGTCGGCCCCGGCCGTTACCGCCTCGCGCGCCGCCTGCCGCAGCCGCGCCAGGTCGCCGTCGCGCACCAGGCGCACCGTCACCCCCTGCCGGGCCACCGCCTCTGCCGCTTCGTCTACCCGCCGCACCAACCCCAGCCGCCCAGCCCGGGCGTTATGCAAAATCCACACCAAACGCATACGTCATTGTAGCGCAGCGCCCGTGGCTGAACGTGGAGTTTATAAGGAGAACTCGCCGCCTCGCATCGCTTTCCCCGCCCCCAGCGCAACACACGCCCGCCTCTGGCGCCCCCTCCATTCTCCCACGACCCCATTCGTGCAATTCGCGCGAAGCGATTCGTGGCCAATGGGTTTCCGGCCCTTGACCTCCGACCTCCAACTTCCATTTTTCACCGCCTTCCCTTACAATCACCGCCGTGAGCGCCGAACAACCCCAACCCTCCCAGCAATACCTGCTCAATAAGCGCTACCGGCTGCTCAGCCCCATTGGCGCGGGCGGCATGGCCGTCGTTTACAAGGCGCAAGACCTGGCCTTGGGCCGCCTGGTCGCGGTCAAAATCCTGCGCGAGCCGCTCACCGGCGACCCTGATTTTCTGGCCCGCTTCCAGCAGGAAGCGCGCGCCGCCGCCAACCTGGCTCACCCCAACATCGTCACCGTGCACGATTTCGGCCGCGACGGCGGGCGCAACTACATCGTCATGGAATACATTGAGGGCAAAGACCTCAAGACCATGATTAAGGATGGCTCGCCCTTCAAGGTCGAGCGCGCCCTCGATCTCATCATCCAAATCTGCGCCGGCATCGGCTACGCCCATCGCGCCGGGCTGGTCCACTGCGACGTGAAGCCGCAAAACATTCTGGTCACCGCCGACGGCCGCGTCAAAGTCACCGACTTCGGCATCGCCCGCGCCCTGGCCACGCTCCAGCCCGGCGAAATCACCGACGTTGTCTGGGGCAGCCCGCAGTATTACTCGCCCGAGCAGGCCGCCGGCGAAGTGCCCACCCCCGCCTCCGATGTCTACTCCATCGGCGTCGTGCTCTATGAAATGCTGGCCGGGCGCTTGCCGTTCGTCGCCTCCACCCAGCAGGCGCTGGCCATGATGCACCTGCGCGACGAACCCCCGCGCCTCACGCTCTTCAACCCGGCCCTGCCCGAGACGCTGGAGCGCATCGTCCACAAAGTCATGGCCAAAGAGCCATCGGCCCGCTATCGCACCGCCGACCAGTTGGGCCGCATCCTCATCTCTTACCGCGAGCGCGGTCTCGAAACCACCGGCGGCCAACTGCCCACCGGCTACACCCCGCCCAGCGGCCTGCCGCGCACCGTCCCCGGCCAGCGCACCAGCGCGGCGCCCCTGCCTGAGGTGCTGGCCGAAGCCCCCACCGTCTATCGCCAGCCCGTGCGCGGCGAAGTGCCGGCCGGCGACGCCACGGTGCACGCCGGCGACGCCGCCGCCCTGGGGGGCTACAACCCTGACCAGCTCGATTGGGTCGCCGTCACGCTCGGCTTTCTGGCCTTCATCGCCGTCGCCGGCCTCATCCCCTTTTGGACCTACGTGCTCTCCATTTACTTCCGCCGTTAGTCGTCCGGGCGCAGGCCTTGTCATCAAATTCTCATCAATTCTAGCTAATTGGGGAGCTAGGCGGTATTGCGACCAAATATGCGAATGGTATAATCGAAGCGTAGGTCGGATGTGTGTCGGCACCATGGTTTATAGGCAATTTCCGGGGAGGTCGCAGTGAATTCTGCCCGTTTACGCAGTATTTTTGTCTACGTCCTAATCGTCGTCGCCATCATCGTGCTGCTGTTCCAGTTCCGGTCGCAGGCCTCGTCTGTCGATCAGATGTCCCTGGCGCAGTTGGCGACCGCCATCCAAAATGGCGAGGTCGAGTCGATTGTCATCGACGAGAACACGCTTCACGTCACCACGACCAAAGGCGAGTTTGAGTCGCGCAAAGAGCCCATCACCACCGCGCCCGACCAGTTGGCCGCGCTGGGCATTACCCCTGAACAGTTGGGCGCCATCGCCTGGGAAGTCAAGAAGCCCTCCGATCTGGGCGGCATTCTGACCTTCCTGGGCTACATGCTCCCGGCCGTCCTGGTCGTCGGCGTGATCTACTTCATGCTGCGCCAGGCCCAGGGCACCAACAACCAGGCGCTCTCGTTCGGCAAGAGCCGCGCCCGCATGTTCACTGGCGACCAACCCAGTGTCACCTTTGAGGACGTGGCCGGCGTGGACGAAGCCAAGGAAGAGCTGAAAGAAGTCGTCGAGTTCCTCAAGGAACCCGAGAAGTTCATCTCGCTCGGCGCGCGCATCCCTAAGGGTGTGCTGCTGGTCGGCTCCCCTGGCACCGGCAAGACCCTGCTAGCCAAGGCCGTCTCCGGCGAGGCCGGCGTGCCGTTCTTCTCGATCTCCGGCTCCGAGTTCGTCGAGATGTTCGTCGGCGTTGGCGCCAGCCGGGTGCGCGACCTGTTCGACCAGGCCAAGCGCCACTCGCCCTGCATTGTGTTCGTCGACGAAATTGACGCCGTCGGCCGCCATCGCGGGGCCGGCTTGGGTGGCAGCCACGACGAGCGCGAGCAGACCCTGAACCAAATCCTGGTGGAGATGGACGGCTTCGACACCGACACCAACGTCATCGTCGTGGCCGCCACCAACCGCCCTGACATTCTCGACCCCGCGCTGATGCGCCCCGGCCGGTTCGACCGCCGCGTGATCCTCGACCGCCCGGACATGAAGGGCCGCGAGCAGATCTTGCGCGTGCACCTGCGCGGCAAGCCCCTGGCGGCCGACGTGGAGGTGCCGGTGCTGGCCAAGTCGACCCCCGGTCTCGTGGGCGCCGACCTGGAAAACCTGGTCAATGAAGGCGCCATCCTGGCCGCCCGCCGCAACAAGAAGGCCATCGGCCAGAGCGAGTTCGAAGAAGCCATTGAGCGCGTCATCATGGGCCCCGAGCGCAAGAGCCGCTTGATCTCCGACGACGAGAAGCGCATCATCGCCTACCACGAGGCCGGGCACGCCGTGGTCATGCACAGCATCGCCGAAGCCGACCCGGTGCACAAGGTTTCCATCATCGCGCGCGGCATGGCCGGCGGCTATACGCTCTCGCTGCCCGAGGAAGACCAAACGCTCTTCGCCAAGCGCAAGTGTGAGGCCGTGCTGGCCGGGCTGCTGGGCGGGCGCGCCGCGGAAGATATCGTTTTCAGCGACGTGACCACCGGCGCCTCCAACGACATGGAGCGAGCCACCAAATTGGCCCGCTCGATGGTCACCCGCTGGGGCATGAGCGCCAAACTCGGCCCGATGGTCTACGGCCAGAAGGAAGAGCTGGTGTTCTTGGGCCGCGAGATCTCCGAGCAGCGCGACTACTCGGACGCGGTGGCGCAGGAAATCGACGGCGAAGTGCGCCGCTTCATCAACGAGGCCTATACGCGGGCGCGCAGCCTGCTGACCGAGTACCGCCCGCAGCTCGACGAAATTGTCCGCCGCCTGATGGAAATTGAGACGGTCGACTCGGCTGAGTTCGAGCGGATCTTCCCGTCGCCGGTGGTACACAAGAAGGCCACCGTCTCCGCGCCGCTGACGGCCGCTAACCCGGCCCCGCTCACGGCGTACACACCCTACAACCAGTCCAAGAGCTAACCCGTCTACGTTTCAAGTGGGTATCAAGCGGCCCCCGCCAGATGGCGGGGGCCGCTTTTGTTGTATAATGCCGGCGTCGGGGCCATTCGCCCGTCTTGCTCACGCGACGCCGGCGGGCCGATTTCCTCATCCAAAATCGTCGCCACCCATAACTATCTGAACAACCAACTTTACGAACTTGCCTCCCCACGCGTGGCAGCGACACTGGCTGCCGCACGTAGGGCTGTTTGCCTGTTGCTCAGTCATCGGCCCCAACCTTCGGGCGGCGTCATGTTTTGCGGTAATAAAGGCGGCCGTTCAACGCGCTTGATGTGCGCGGCAGCGGCGTGGTACTACCCGACCTTCCCAACTAAAGTTCTGCCCGCCCCTAGGGGTAATGCTTCTTGGCGCGGCCCCTGGCGGCGCGCCCGGTAAATCCACCTGGCGGCAGGCTTATTGACAGATGTAGGAGATGTGATTATGCAGCCTAGTACAGTCGTTTCGGACGCGCCGCAATGGCGTGGCTCACCGCCCTTTCGGTGACGTTGGGCGCGCTGGCCCCGCTCGCGCCCGTCGCCCAGTGGGCGGCCGTAGCTGAAGCCCGCCCACTGGCCCTGCCGGTCGCCAGTGTGTCGCTAGATGTGCCGGCCGAGGGCTTCATTGGCGAAGACATCGCTTTCACCGTCACTTTCGACAACGCCGACGCAGTCGATGTCGGCTACGGGCCGTATATTGACTTGTACGTACCCCTCAGCGGCGTCGACGGCACCGGCAGTGGCGGCGTGAACGACGGCCTGAGCCTGCTCACGGCCACCTTCCTGGGCTCGCCCGTCGCGCTCACCACACTCGACTGCCCCAGCGGCACCAACATCACGCATCCGCTCACCGGTCTGTCGGTGGCGTGCCCGGCCGCTATGCCCGGCTACACCGGCCCCTCGCCGTTTCATTGGCAGCTCAACGTCATCCAACTGCCGTTCGGCTCGTTCACCAATGACCAGCCGCCGGCCCCGGTGCTGGTCACCAGCAGCCTGAGCAACCGGGCCGACCTGGGCGTGCCGCTGGAAGTGCGCGCCAACGGCGGCTTCATGTTCGGCGCCGACCCGCTCGACAACCCCGGCACTGATCCGGTCATCATCGGCAGCACCACCACCGCGTCTATCACCCCCACCCTGCTGACGCTCCAGAAGATTTACATCGGCCCGGAAGATGAGACCGCCACCGGTCCGAACTTCCCGCGCCAGTATCAAATCGTCATCGACATCGCCGCCGGGCAAACCATCACCGGGCTGCTGGTCACCGATGTGCTCTCGAACAACGTCCAATACCTCTCGCTCGATGCCACCCTGGTGAATGGCGGCGCCGTTGCCACCACCGCCGTCAGCACGCCCAGCACCACGGTGCCCGGCGGCACACTCAGCCGGCGTTATGCCAGCGTCACCGCCACCACCGCCGCCAACGATGTTGAGTTGTACTTCTCGTTCTTCATCCCGCTCGACGACAACACCCCCGCCCCGGTGCTGCCCGCCCTGACCGGCGACGACGCCATCTCGCTCAACGAAGCGCTGGCGGTCGGCAGTTGGCAGCCCGTTGACCCGCGCGATGCGGGCGGCGTGGACAACGCCGTGGCCGACCCCGCCGGGCCGGAGCACATGCTGGAAGACCAGTCCATCGCCATCCAGAAGGGCAATACCAACATCACCGATGGCGTCAATTCCCCCGGCGACATCATCGAGTACACCCTCGAACTCCAGATTTCAGACTTCTTCGCCTTCGACGGCGGCGTCATCACCGACACGCTCTCCGACGGCCAGCACTTTGTGACCGGCACTACGCCGACCCTGAGCTTCA
>JAYUUW010000176.1:0-1733 GCA_043754665.1 Anaerolineales bacterium
GGCGGGTCTTCGACCCAGGCCGCGCTCACGCCCAGCAGGCCGACGAGGGCAAAGGCCAGCGGGCCGAGCACCGGCGGGGCGAGCACGAACAGATCGAGCGTCACCTGTTGGCCGGCGGGCGCGCCCGGCTGCACGGTGCGGGCGAGGTGGAAGAACGCGCCCAGCCCGCCGACCACCATGCTGGCGACGAAAACGACCGTGGCCAGGCTGCTGGCGAGCGAACGGCGGCGCAGCGCCACCAGCCCGGCGAATAGCAGCAGCACCCCGGCCGTTGGCCCGAAGAGAATGGGGATCCACTCATTCGGCCGGATGGTGCCGCTGGTGCTGTGGGCCAGAAAGGTGTCGAGGCCCAAGAAGAACTCATTGACGGCGGCCATCAGCAGCATGGCCTGGTCGCGCGAGACGGGCAGGCGCAGGCGGCGGGTGACGGGCAGGGCGACGGCCAGCAGCGCCATGACTATTTGTCTTGCAGCTCGGCCGCCATCTCGCGCAGCTCGGCCAGGCCCTTAATGACCTCGTAGGCGCCGTGCCACTGGGTGTAGTCGGCCCCCTGCATCCACACGCCGAACTTGGCGGTGCGGCCGTAGTGGTGCCAGGTTTCGTAGTAGGTGAAGTCGATCTTCTGATCGAACGGCGCGACGGTGATTAGCCCCTCGTCCTTCAAGGGCTGCATGATGGCGTCGCTCTCGGCGATGAAGGCGTTGACCGCGCCGGTAGCGGCGTCGGCCATGGTGTAATACTCGTCGATAAACGCCTGGTTATGGCAGGCGGTGCAGACGCCCTGCATGCGCACCTGGTTGTCCTGCCAGGCCGGGCGGCGTTCGCTAATGGGCGCAAACAAATACCAGGTCAGCCGGTCGCCGGCGTCGTGCGTGGTGCTGGCGCCGCCGAAGCCGCTGAAGTGGCAGGTGGCACAGGTGGGCGCGGGGAAGTCCTGCACGGTCAGCGTGCCGGGCTCCGCGTCCCAGTTCCAGTTGTCGCCGTCGGTGGCGTAGGCGATGCCGTGCTTCGACTCGAAGTAGATTTCCCACTGGGGATGGTCGGGGCCGATGTGGCAGTTGTTGCAGGTCTCGGGCTTGCGGGCCTGCTCCAGGCTGAACTCGTGCCGGAGGTGGCACTTCTGGCACTGCCCCACCGAGCCGTCGGCGGCCGGCTTGCCGATGTTGTGGCAGTTCTCGCAGGCGAAGCGCGTGATCTCCGGGCCTTCCATTTCGGCGATGATGTTGCGCGACTTGTCGGGCGCGAACAGCCCTTCGGGGATGGCCTCGTACGCCGCCAAGTGCTCGGGCGAGAGCGTTTGAGCGCCCGCGACGGCCACATAGGCCGGCAGGCCGTGGCGGCTCTGGTTGAACTGGGCCACTTCGTTGGTGTGGCAGCGCTGGCACATGGCGGCGCTGGGCTGGCTGAGGACGTGGGTGCCCTCGTGGGCCTGGGCGCCGGGGTAGTCGGCGGCGACCTCGTGGCAGTCGTGGCAGGTGACGGCGGCGGCGGCCATAGTGCTGTGGCCGAATTGCTCGACAATGCCGGGGGTCGATTGGCGGTGACAGGCGACGCAGGTGTCGGTGCTGCCGGCCAAGACGTTGACGCGCTCGGGTCGGGCGTTGCCCGCCGGGGAGCGCGGCACAATCAGCACGACCAGCGCGAGCGCGAGGACGACAATGACGGCGACCAGGCCGGCGACGAGCAGGCGGGCGGAGCGCAGGGGAGGGACAGCAGCCGGACCGGTCATGAGA
>JAYUUW010000177.1:0-1979 GCA_043754665.1 Anaerolineales bacterium
TGGAACGGCCGCGTGGTCGTGCCCCACAGGCTGCCCAGGGTGGCCGCCAGCGCCACGACTGTCACTGGCAGCAGCACCGCCACCAGCCAGGCCCGCCGCTCGCGGAACGCCTTCCAGTCAGTGCCGTCGATCAGCTTGCCGATGGACCAACCCGCCAGCAAGATCATGGGCAGCGCGATGTGCGTCGTCAGCCACGGCATCTTCTCGCCGGCGATGCTGAAGGCCACTAGCGACGCCACGGCCCAGAAGCCGAAGTAGCCGATGACCGGGAAGCGCACCGGGGCCGGCTCGGCATCAGCCTCCGCGCCCTCGGCCGGGGCCGCCGGCGGGTCTACCCGCAGCCACTGGCGCAGGCCATACAATGCCGCCAGCAGCGCTCCGATGGCCGGCAGAAATTCGTACAGCGGGATGTTGATGAGGGCGTAGTAGTACCACGGCTGATTGCCGCGCTGCACGCCGTGCTGTTCGAGCCAGTAGGCCAGCGAACCGATCAGCCCGGTAGCGATGCCGCCGCCGTTGGTGAAAAACGTGGTGAACAACGTGATGAAGATGCCGTAGAAGATGGCGGAGCAGATCAGGAACTTCCGCATATCCCACAGCAGGCCCAGCGCCACGGTGACCGCCAGCAAGGCCACGCACACCAGCAGGGTCACACCGGGGTCGCTGCCCAGGAATTCAAAGAAGCCCAGGCCGGCCGGCACGGTGTACTCCAATGCGCTGCGGCCCATGGCGATGACGGGGAAGGCCGTGAGCTGGGGCAGCACATATAGGCCGAACACCATCAGCAGGTCGATGGCGGGGAAGCGCCGCAGTTCGTTGCCGAAGCCCCACAGCGCAAACCCAGCCACAGCCAGCAGGGCCACCCCCGCCACGCCCAGGGCGATGCGCACCACCTGCTGGCCCGCCGTCAGCGGCGTCTCAGTCGCCGTCGCCGCCGCGGCCTCGGGGTCGGCCGGAACGGCGGTCGCGGTGCCGCTGGTCACAGTGCGCTCAAAGACCTGAAAGCCCACCGCCACCACGCCCGCCAACACCAGCGCCGCCAGCGCCAACTGAAAACCCTGCCGGAACTGCGGCTGCGGCCAGCGCGCGGCTAACAGCTCGCGCACCAGGTGCAGGCCGAGGAACAGCATAGAAATCGCCACGTAGATGAACGAGGCTTCCATGGTGGCGTAGAACAGCGCCGTCACCGCCGCCAGCCAGTAGAGGTACTTGGCGGCGCGCGTTTCCAGATAGCGCAGCACGCACAGCGCCACCAGGATGCCCCACACGATCACGTACGGCTCGTCGCGAATGTAGCGCGAGTAGTACAGCATGTAGGGCGAGATGAGCATCATGCCGGCGGCGACCAGCGCGCCCGGCCGGCCCAGCCAACGCCGGAAGTAGTACATCAGCGCGACGGCCGCGACGCCCATCAGTGATGTGGCGATGCGGGCGGTGAAGTCGTTGTCACCGAACAGCCAATAGGTGAAGGCGGTGATCTCAAACCGCAGCACGCCGTGCATGAGCGGCGAGTGCTGAAAGCCGCGCCCCTGAAACAAATACCAGGCGAATTCCGTGTGCAGGCTCTCGTCGTGGCTCATGGCCCGCGCGCCCAGGTCGTAGAAGCGGGTGATGAAGGCTCCCACAATCAGCAGCGCGTAGAGCACCTTCTCCCATGTGACGGCCAGCACCGCGGTCAGCGGCCGGTCGAGCAGCGAGGGGGTGGGCCGGCTTTCTAGAGTCGTCGTCGCCATAGCTGTCCTTCGTTCCTAGTTCGAACGCGTCAATCTAAATATCTGGTCACACTGACCCAGGTCCATGTCACTCCGAGCGCGACCGCCAGCACGCCATAAGCATGCAGCGGTTGCGCGCGAGGAGTCTCGCTTTTGTCTCACCGCCACAACGAGTCGCCGGCCTAGCGGGAACCAGTGCGGCGCGGGGGTGGGCCGGCGCGGCGCTCGGGGCGGCCGGGCGCTCGGCCCGGCGGGCGGCTGGGGCCG
>JAYUUW010000178.1:0-2266 GCA_043754665.1 Anaerolineales bacterium
GCGCGGGCTGCCGGTGGGCAGCGTGCTTGATATGGACGGCGCGCCGGGGGTGCAGGCGACGGTGCGGGAGGTGTACGACGGGGCGCGGCGGCTGGTGGAATTCAATCAGCCGATTGAGCCGCTGTTGGAACAGATTGGGCATGTGCCGCTGCCGCCGTACATCCATACCGAGACGAGCTACCGCGAGCGCTATCAGACCGTGTACGCCGAGCGGGCCGGGTCGGCCGCCGCGCCGACGGCGGGCCTGCACTTCACGCCGGAGCTGCTGCGCGCGCTGCAGGCGGCGGGCGTGGAGATCGGCTTTGTGACGCTGCATGTGGGGCTGGACACGTTTGCGCCGGTGGCGGAAGACGACGCCGACACCCACGCCATGCACGGCGAGTGGTGCGACCTGCCGGCGGCGGTGGCGGTGCGCATCAATGCAGCCAAACGCGAAGGGCGGCGCGTGATCGCGGTGGGGACCACCTCGGTGCGGACGCTGGAGAGCGCGGCGCGGGGGGCGGCGGCGGGCGAGGCGGTGGCGCCGCTTCTGGGATCGA
Source organism: Anaerolineales bacterium (assembly GCA_043754665.1). Classification (GTDB taxonomy): domain Bacteria; phylum Chloroflexota; class Anaerolineae; order Anaerolineales; family UBA6663; genus JADZEK01. The sequence continues at coordinate 540 of JAYUUW010000178.1, forward strand.
CGAATCTGTTTATCCTGCCTGGGTACACGTTCAAGGTGGTCGACGCGATGCTGACGAACTTTCATTTGCCGCGCTCGACGCTGCTGATGCTCATCAGCGCGTTCGCGGGGCGCGAACGGGTGCTGGCGACGTATGAGGCGGCGAAGGCGGCGGGGTATCGGTTCTACTCGTTCGGCGACGCGATGTTGATTGCCTGAATGAGCGGCATTGGCACGCTGCGCGAGACGGGACTGCACGCCGGGCTGAAGGCTTATTACGCGCGGCCGGGCGATGTGATCGAGGCCAAGCTCGAGGGGTACGTGATTGATATTCTGCGGGGCGAGGCCATCATTGAAATTCAGACGCATAACTTCGCGGCCATCCGGCGCAAGCTGGAAAAGCTGACGGCCACGCGGGCGGTGCGGCTGGTTAATCCGGTGGCGGTGGAGCGCTGGATTGTGCGGCTGGCGGCGGATGGCAAGAAAGTCGTCAGCCGCCGCAAGAGTCCCCGGCGCGGCAGCGTGCCGCAGATATTTGCGGAATTGGTGGCGTTCCCTGAATTGCTGGCCAACCAAAACTTCACGTTGGAGGTGGCGCTGGTGCGCGAAGAAGAAGTGCGAACGACCGACACGACGGTGCGCCGCCGCTGGGGCCGCGACTGGCGCGTGAGCGACCGGCGGCTGCTCGAGGTGGTAGACAGCGTGACGCTGACCTGCCCGGCCGACTGCGGGCAGTTGGTGCCGGCCACGCTGGCGCAGCCGTTTACCACGCGTGACCTGGCGCGGGCGTTGGGGCAGACGCAAGGGCTGGCGCAGAAGATGGCCTATTGCCTGCGGCGCATGGACGCGGTGGAGGCCGTGGGGCGGCAGGGGCGGGCGTACACCTATGTCAGAAGCTGAGTCCACGCCGGTCGGCGGCTCACCAGTGGGCTTAGCGCTGACGGCGCTGGGCGTGGCGCACCGCGAGTTTCGGCATCCGGGGCCGGTGACGACGCTGGCGCAGGCGGCGGCGGAGCGCGGGCAGGGGCCGGAGCAGGTGATCCGCAGCATTGTGTTTCGCGTGGGGGCCGAAGCGTTTGTGATGGTGCTGGTGGCGGGCGCGCATCAGGTGGCCTGGAAGGCGCTGCGCAAGTATTTGGGGCAAAGCCGGCTGACCACGGCGACCGAGCCGGAACTGCTGGCGGCGACGGGCTACGTGGCGGGCGCGGTAGGGCCGCTGGGCCTGCCCGCGCCGATGCGGATTCTGATCGATGAGCAGGTGCTCGCGCCGGCCGAGATTTCGATTGGGAGCGGCGTGCGCGGGACGACGGTGATTGTGGCCAGCGCGGCCTTGCGGCAGGCGCTGCCGGCGGCCGAGGTGGGCCAGTTTGCCGAGGCCGTGAATGAGTGACGGGTTGGCGGGCTACGGCGGACTGTTGGACGGCGACGCGGGCGGCGGGCGACATCTGGCCTATTTTGTGTCGTCGCACGGCTTTGGGCATGCCACGCGGGCCGGCGCGGTAATGGCGGCGCTGAAGGCGCGCGCGCCCAGCCTGACCATCCATGTGTTCACGCTGGCGCCAGAGTGGCTGTTCGCCGAGACAGTGTCGGGCGGCGTAAGTTACCACAGCGCCGCCACCGATGTGGGCGTGGTGCAGCACGACGCGCTGCGCGAAGACCTGCCCGCGACGGTGCAGCGGTTGGACGAGTTCTTGCCGTTCGACGCGCACTTGGTGCGGCACTGGGCCGACTGGCTGCGGCAACTGCGGT
>JAYUUW010000179.1:0-12913 GCA_043754665.1 Anaerolineales bacterium
TCCACCAGCCGCCGCGCCCCGTCGTACACCTCCCGCACCGTCGCCTGCACCCCCGGCGCGCCGTCCATATCAAGCACGCTGCCCACCGGCAGCCCGCGCCCGCCCACCAGCGCCTCCCACACCCGCAGCCCCTGCGCCCGCAGCAGCAGCACCTCGGCCTTGCCGCCGGTTGCCGCCTTGTGGGCCAGCAGCCGCGCCGGGATCACCCGCGTGTTGTTCAAGATCAGCAAATCGCCCGGCCGCAAATAGCGCCCCAGGTCGCGCACCTGCGCATGCTCCACAGCGCCCGTCGCCCGGCCCACCACCAGCAGTCGCGCCGCGTCGCGCGGCTCCACCGGCTGCTGCGCGATGAACTCCGCCGGCAGGTCGTAGTCAAAATCAGAAGTTTTCACGAGTGATCGTTAGGGGGAACGTGCACAAATTGGCTGCTAAGGCTCTGCTATGGTCAACACGTACTCATTACTCACCGCCACCCCGCCTAAAGTCAGCCACTATCTAACCCGTAGCCCGCGTAGGTCACACTTGCCCAACGCTCTCTGTTGGGTGACGGCCCAAAGGGCTGCGGGCTTCGCCTTCTGTTGCCGCAACTTTAGTCGCCGGGGCATTCCCTCACCGCTGCCACAGCCGCAGCGCCACATTCAGCAAGATCGTCAGCACAATGCTGACCACAATCGACGTGGCGCACGGAAAATACGCGCTGAACCCGCCGCGCTGAATGCTGATGTCCCCCGGCAGCCGGCCAAAGGGCAGCCCCAGCCGGCCCACCACCCACACCAGCGCGCCCGCCGCCACCAGCCCCAGGCCGATGACGACAATCCACTTGCCAATGGCGGTCGCGTCGGGCATCAGTCGGCGATCCTAAATCAGCCGCCCTTGCTCGGGGCCTTGGAACGGCACCCCCATGTGCTCGAAGCCGGTCTTGGTCACCACCCGGCCGCGCGGCGTGCGGTCCAAAAAGCCGCGCTGCAGCAAGTACGGCTCCACCACGTCCATAATCGTGTCGGACTCTTCGCTGATGCTGGCCGCAATCGTCTCCAGCCCCACCGGCCCGCCGTTGTATTTCTCAATGATCGCCCGCAGCACCTGCCGGTCGAGGTTGTCCAGCCCCAACTCGTCCACTTCCATCAGATCCAGCCCGCCGCGCGCCACCACCTCGGTAATGCGCCCGTCCGCCCGCACCTGCGCGAAGTCGCGCACCCGCTTCAGCAGCCGCAGCGCCACGCGCGGCGTGCCCCGCGCCCGCCGCGCCACTTCGTGAATGCCCGCCTCGTCCGCGTCTACTGCCAGCATCCCCGCCGCCCGCCGCACAATCGCCTCCATGGCCGGCAGGTCGTAAAAGTCCAGCCGATACACCGCCCCAAACCGGGCGCGCAGCGGCGCGGTCAGCAGCGCCAGCCGCGTGGTCGCGCCAATCACGGTAAAGCGCGGCAGCTTCAGCCGGATGGTGCGGGCGCTCGGCCCCTTGCCGATGATAATATCCAGCGCATAGTCTTCCATCGCCGGGTACAGCACTTCTTCCACCGCGCGCCCTAGCCGGTGCACTTCGTCAATGAACAGGATGTCGCCCGCCCGCAAATTGGTCAAAATCGCCGCCAGGTCGCCGGCCCGCTCGATCACCGGCCCGGCCGTCACCTTGATGTTCACACCCATCTCGTTCGCCAGCGCGTGCGCCAGCGTGGTCTTGCCCAGCCCCGGCGGGCCATAAAACAGCACATGGTCCATCGCCTCCCCGCGCCGGCGGGCGGCATCCACCAGGATTTTCAGGTTGTCCTTAACGCGGTCCTGGCCGATCAGGTCACTGAGCAGCTTGGGGCGCAGGGCATAGTCCACCGGGTCATCCGGTTTGCGTTGCGGCGAAACGAGGCGTTCGGGGCCATCTGTCATGCGCTCGATTATACCGAATATTTGTGCGAGGCGCGGGAATTAGAGGTCAGAAGTCGGAGGTCGGAAGTCGGAGGTTTCAAGGCTGCATTGGGTAGATGAATCAATCACGGGTGTTGGCGTAATGAGCTCAGCTCCTGTCCATCGCCTCCGACCTCTGACCTCTCGCTTTTTCTCTGTCTGCGCTACAATCGCGCCCAGACTAGCCAGGAGAACCCCATGCCGTCGAACGTCTTTCCATCACCGCACCCCTTGGTCGCCCACAAACTCGGCCTGCTCCGCAGTGTCGAGACCAAACCCAAGAAGTTCCGCGAACTCGTCCGCGAGATCGCCATCCTGCTGTGCTACGAGGCCACCACCGACCTCGCCACCGAGCCGCTCACCGTCACCACCCCCATGGGCCAAACCGAGTGCCGCGAGCTCAAGATGGGCCTCGGCCTTGTCCCCGTGCTGCGCGCCGGCCTGGGCATGGTCGAGGGCATCTGGGAGATGGTCCCCGGGGCCGAGGTCTGGCACATCGGCCTCAAGCGCGACGAGCGCACCCTCCAGCCCATGCAGTACTACGCCAACAAGCCCATCGCGCCGCAGGTGCAGCTCTGCCTGCTGCTCGACCCCATGCTCGCCACCGGCGGCTCGGCCGCGGCCACCTGCACCCTGCTCAAGAGTTGGGGCGTCACCCGCATCAAATACATCGGCCTGCTGGCCGCGCCGGAAGGCATCGCCCGCCTGCAGGCTGAGCACCCCGATGTCGCCATTCACGTCGGCGCCATTGACAGCCACCTGAACGACATCGGCTACATCGTCCCCGGCCTGGGCGACGCCGGCGACCGCCAGTTTGGAACCGGCTAGCCCGGCTGCGCGCCATGACGCCGGCAGAACTTCAGCAACTGCTCATCACCGGCGGCGGGGCGCTCGTGCTGGCGCTTATCGCCACACCGCTGGCCGGCCGCCTGGGCCGCCGCCTCGGCCTGCAAGATGTCCCCGGCGGGCGGCGCACCCACACCGGCCTCATCCCGCGCATCGGCGGCGTCGGGCTGGCGGTGGCCTTCTTCGTCACCGCCCTCGGCCTCTACCTCTTCGGCCCCATTCACGCCGACCACCGCCTGCCCTTCGTCGGCGTGTTGGCCGGCACCGGCCTCGTCTTCCTCTTCGGCCTGGCCGACGACCGCTATCAATTCAAGGCCGGCCCGCAGTTCTTGGGGCAGCTCCTCGGCGCGGTCATCGCCATCGCCACCACCGTCTTCATCGAGCGCCTCACCGTGCCGCTGCGCGGCGAGGCGGTCTTTCCCTGGTTCATCACCTATCCCATCACCATCGTCTGGGTGGTCGGCATGATGAACACCGTCAACTTCCTCGACGGCCTCGACGGCCTGGCCGCCGGCGTGGGCGCGATTGCGGCCGTGCTGTTCGCCGTCCACTCCTACCGCCTCGGCCAGACCGATATCGCCTTGTTCTCGGTCGCGCTGGCCGCCGCCTGTTTGGGCTTTCTGGCCTTCAACATTTTTCCCGCCCGCGTTTTTCTCGGCTCGGCCGGTGCCATGACCCTCGGTTACGCCCTGGCCACGCTCTCCATCCTGGCCCCGGCCCGCGTCGCCACCGCCCTGCTCGTCATGGCCATCCCCATTACCGACGCGGCCTTCCAGGCGGTCGATCGCTGGCGGCGCGGCAAGTCACCGGCCGAGGGCGACCGGGGCCACCTGCACTATCGGCTCATGGACCTGGGCCTGTCGCAGACGCAAATTGTGGTGGGCTACTGGGTGTTTTGTGCCGTCTTTGGCACACTGGCGCTGGTGATCTCAGCGCCGCTCTACAAGCTGATTGCCGTGGTGGCCCTGGGGATCTTGGTGGTCATGCTGCTCGTCGCGCTCAGCCGCCGCCGTCCCGCCGAGAAGTAATACTGCGATAATGAACTTACGCTGGCCTGTTCCTTGGCTCAGACAGCCGCCCGCCGTAATCATTGCGCTTGTAGTGTCATTCCGAACCCGGCCTCAGGCCATTGGACCTACCACTCCCTCTTGGCCGGTGAGGAATCCGCAACGTGGACTGACTCGGCCCGACGCCTTTTGGCCCATTCGCAACTTAGAGACCGAGCAACGCCTACTCGTACTTCACTTCCATCCCGATCACCCGCGCCAACCCGCGCTCTAGCAGCCAGATCACCGGCACCAGCACCAGGTTGAGGCCCACCGTGATCGTGAAGGCCGAGGCCAGCGCCCTAATCGCCGTATCCACCGGCCCGTCCAGCGCGTCGAGAATTTCGGTGCCAAAGCCGAAGTAGAACAACAGCGCGGTCACCGCCGCCAGCACCGCCGCCAGCCGCCACCACCCGCGCCGGTCCGAGGCCGAGGGCAGCATCGAGTTCGCAATGGTGAAGATCAAGTACAGCCACAGCCAGAAGTCCGGCAGGCCCACCATCTGGCGCAGCCCCTGCCCCATGCCCAGCAGGTCGCCGCGCCCCAGCGCCTCGCCCACCGGCCCCACGCCCAGCCGCGTGTAGCCCACAAAGATAATGGCCGCCGCGCCAAAGAACAATGGCGCCGCCCCAATCAGCGACTCGCGGATGAAGTCGGTGCGCTCGGTCTCCACATAGCCCAGCCGCAGCGTGCCATCCGGCATGCGCGCGGGCACCACCGAGAACCGGCCGGTGCGCACCAGCAGCACGGTGGCCGTGATCCAGTGACTGCCTTCGTGCAGCAGCACGCCCGGCAGCATGAGGATGGAATAGAGGATCAGCGCCAGGTCGGGGTCGCGCGTGACCAGCAGCCAAAAACCTTGCAAGTGCCGGTGGACCCAGCGCTCCAGAAACAGCAGCGCCGCCAGCGCCAGCAAGAGCCAGAACCAGTTGGTCAGCATGGGAGAGGGTTGTGTGACACCGCGCCGCCGTCCACCCCAACAGAACTTGGGCAGGCCGGCGCGGCCGTGGGGTCAGCCGCTAGGCCCCGGCCGCGGCCTTCACAATCGCCGCGAACTCGGCCGGCTTCAGACTCGCCCCGCCGACCAGCGCCCCGTCGATGTCGGGCTGGGTCATCAGGTCTACGGCGTTAGCCGCCGTCACCGAGCCGCCGTATTGAATGCGCAGCGCGTCGGCCGTCGCCGCGCCGTACAGATCGGCCAGCGCCCCGCGAATGTGCAGGCCGATCACCGCGTTCGCGCCGGCCGGGGTGGCCGCCCGCCCGGTGCCAATGGCCCACACTGGCTCATACGCCACAATGGTGCGGCCCGCGTCGTCGGCCGTCAGCCCGGCATAAGCGCCTTGGATTTGGCGCACCACCACGGCCGCCGTCTGCCCGGCCTCGTTCTCGGCCAGCACCTCGCCGACGCACACGATCGGCGTCAACCCGGCCGCCAGCGCCGCCTTAACCTTCTTGTTCACGGTCTCGTCCGTCTCGCCGAAGTACTGCCGCCGCTCCGAGTGCCCGATGATGACATACTGTGCCAGCCCGACCAGCATCGCCGCCGACACCTCGCCCGTGTACGCGCCGGCCTTCTCCCAATGCAGGTTCTGCGCGCCCAGGCCCACACCGGTGCCGGCCAGCAGCGGCGCCACCGTGGTCAGCGCCACAAACGGCGGGCAGATCACCCGCTCCACATTGCCATATGGCCCAATCTCGGCCAACAGCGCGCGCGCCAGGTCGGCCGCCTCGGCCACCGTCTTATTCATCTTCCAGTTGGCCGCTACCACGGGTATCCGCATATCCGCTCCTAAAACAAGGGGCGCTCTGCTCGCGCAGCCGCGCCCGTGGGATGGTTGTCACTTACCGGCCGCGCGGCCCCGGCTACACGCCGAAGTACACTCGGAACACCAGCTTGCCCAGGCACAGCTCGTCGCCGTCTTCGAGCATCACCGGTATCTCGGCATACAGCAGCGCGCCATTGATGCGGCTGCCGTTGGTGCTCTTGAGGTCGGTATAGTGCAGCCGGCCGCGCTCGAAGTGCAGCCGGCCGTGCTTGCGCGAGACGCCCATATCCATGCCGCGCAGGTCGGCCAGGTCTACGTCCGGCGCGAACGATCGGGTAGGCTCCGACCGCCCCAGCGTGTATTCCGACTGGCCCGCCAGTCGCAGCACCTGCCCGCCCGGCGCGGTCAGCATGATCGAGATGTCCGCGCCCTCGCCCGGGACAGCGGGCCGCAGGTCGGCGGTGCCGGCCGGCCACGCCCCGCCGGCGGGCATCTTCAGCGGCGCGGTCGGCGGCCGGGGCGGCGCAGCGGCCTTCTGGAAGGCGGCCACCATCGCCGCCACATCGGCGTGCCGGTCGCGCGGCGCCTTGGCCAGCGCCGTCAGAATCACGTCTTCCACCCCCTGCGAGATATTGCCGTTGATGGCGCTTGGCCGGGGGGGCAAGGTCATCAGGTGGTGCAGCACCACGCCGTGCGGGTCAGGGGCGCGGAACGGCAGCACCCCCGTCAGCGCCTCGAACAGCACCACGCCCAGCGCGTACTGGTCGGCCTTAATGCCCACCTCGTCGCCGGTGCGTGCCTGCTCTGGGCTCACATAGTCCGGCGTGCCGCGCGACAGGTCGCCCGTCACCACGCGCACCGTGCCAAAGTCGGCCAGGTACACGTTGCCGTCCGAAGACAGCAGGATGTTAGAAGGCTTGAGGTCGCCGTGCAGCAGGCCGCGCTCATGAGCGTAGTTCAGCGCTGCGCCCACGCCGCCCAGCAGCCGAGCCGCATCGCCCAGGGTCAGCGGGCCGCGTTCCAGCCGTTGGCGCAGGGTTTCCCCCTCCACGTGGCGCATCGCCAGGTACATGCGCTCACCCGCCGACACAAAGTCGTACACCGGCAGGATGTTGGGGTGATGGAGGTGGGCCGACTGTTGCGCCTCCTGCTGGAAGCGCATGCGCACCGACGGGTCGTTTTGGTAGTTGGGCTTGAGGACTTTAAGCGCCACATGCCGGTCAAGAGCGGCATGATAGGCCTTGTACACGAGGGCCAGCGTGCCCTCGCCAAGGAATGCCACTAACCGGTATGCGCCGAGGGTATCGCCGACGTTTAGCGTCACCGAGCCGCCGCTCATTTGAGAAGGTATGCCCCTATGCTACTCGAAAAGGCCGCGCAAGGATATTCAGCGTCAAACCCGCCGCGGCCGCGCCTGCGTGCCCCAGCGGGTCATTGGTCAACACCAGCCGGCGCTACTTGTCCTGCAGCGCCGCCACGCCCGGCAGGGTGCGGCCTTCGAGCATTTCCAGGCTGGCACCGCCGCCGGTCGAGATGTGGCTCATCTTGTCGGCCAGGCCGGCTTGCTCCACGGCCGCCACCGACTCGCCGCCGCCGATGATGGTGGTCGCGCCGCTGTCGGCCAGCAGCCGGGCCACCGCGTTCGTGCCCTCGGCGAACGCCGGGAACTCGAACACGCCCATCGGCCCGTTCCACACCACCAGCGCCGCGCCTTTCAGCGCCGCGCCAAAGGCCGCCACGGTCTGCGGCCCGATGTCGAGGATGCGCCAGCCGGCCGGCACGCCGCCGGCCACCGCCGCCACCCGCTGGTTGGCCGCGGCGTCGAACTTGTCGCCCAGCGCCACGTCGACCGGCAGCACCAGCTTGTCCCCGGCCTTGGCTAGCAGCGCGCGGGCCGTGTCAAGGCTGGCGTCTTCCACCAGCGAGTCGGCCACGTCGATGCCCTGGGCCTTGAGGAAGGTGTTGGCCATGCCGCCGCCGATCAGCACCCGGTCGGCCTTGCCGAGCAGGTTCTCAATCACGCCGATCTTATCGGAGATCTTCGCGCCGCCCAGGATGGCGATATAGGGATGCTTGGGGTTCTCGACCGCGCCGCCCAGGTATTCGATCTCTTTTTCCATCAGTAGGCCGGCCACGCCGGGCAACAGGTGAGCCACACCCTCGGTCGAGGCGTGAGCGCGGTGGGCCGAGCCGAACGCGTCGTTCACATACAGGTCCGCCAGCACCGACAGGCGCTGGGCGAAGGCCGGGTCATTCTTCTCTTCTTCCGGGTGGAAGCGCACGTTCTCCAGCAGGATGACCTGCCCCGGCAGCATCTCAGCGGCGGCATGTTCCGCGGCCGGCCCGACGCAATCCGACACCAGCGGCACGGGCTTGCCGAGCAGCTCGCTCAGGCGCTCGGCCGCCGGCTTGAGCGAATACTTGGCCTCCGGCCCGCCTTTGGGGCGGCCCAGGTGCGAGCACAGCACCACCTCGCCGCCCTTCTCAAGCAGATATTGGATGGTCGGCAGCGCCGCGCGGATGCGCGTGTCGTCGGTCACCTTCCCGTCTTTGAGCGGCACATTGAAGTCGACCCGCACCAGCAGCCGCCGATGCTTGGGTTCGATATCGCGAATGGTCTTCTTGTTCATGGGCCTAGAGCAGCTTGCCCACCTGCGCGACCAGGTCGGCCACGCGGCACGAGTAGCCCCACTCATTGTCGTACCAGGCCACCACCTTCACCAGGTTGCCCAGCACCAGCGTGTCCATCGAGCTGAAGACCGAGGAGAAGTTAGTGCCCTTCAGGTCCATCGACACCAGCGCTTCGTCGGTGACCTGCAGGATGCCCTTCATGGAGCCGGCGGCGTATTCGAGCATGGCGGCGCGGATGTCTTCCTTGCTCGGTTCCTTATCCAGCACGGCGGTGAAGTCCACCACCGACACGGTGGGGGTGGGCACGCGGAAGGCCATGCCGCCAAACTTGCCCTTCAACTCCGGGATCACCAGGCCTACGGCGCGGGCCGCGCCGGTTTCGGAGGGCACAATGTTGAGGCCCGCGGCGCGGGCATCGCGCACGTCCTTCGCGCCCACATCCAGCAGCTTCTGCGAGTTGGTATAGGCGTGCACCGTGGTCAGCAGGCCCTTCTGAATGCCAAACTTGTCATTCAGCACCTTGGCCACCGGCGCGAGGCCGTTGGTGGTGCAGGAAGCGTTCGAGATGATGTGGTGCTTGGTCGTGTCGTACTTGTCCCAGTTGACGCCCAGCACGATGGTGATGTCTTCGTTCTTGGCCGGGGCCGAGATGATGACCTTCTTCGCGCCGCCCGAGTCGCGGTGGGCCTTGGCCTTGTTGGCGTCGGTGAACAGCCCGGTGGCCTCGATCACGATATCCACGCCCATGTCGGCCCACTTGATGGCGGCCGGGTCGCGCTCGGCGGTGATCTTGATCACTTCGCCGTCAACCACCAAGTTGCCATCCTGTACTTCCACCTGGCCGCCATAGGGGCCGTAGGTCGAGTCGTACTTGAACAGGTGGGCATTGGTCGCCGTGTCGAACAGGTCGTTGACCGCCACCACCTGCACGTCGTCGGGGTGACGCTCGTTGATGGTCCGCAGCACCTGCCGCCCGATGCGGCCAAACCCGTTAATGCCGATTTTTGTAGTCATGCTTGTTTCTCCTTAAGATCGTAATCGATCTGCGAAAAGGCTGGGGTCGGGCTGGCTCACATGGGTAGAGCGCGCTCGGCTTCGGCCTGAGTCAGCAAGTTGAGTAGGGCGGCGGCGGTCTTCTCCGCGTCATGCCGCCAGGGCCGCTCGGCGTCGGCCAAATCGGCCAGCACCAGGCGCCGCGTGCCGTTGACCGGCGGGTCGACCGGCACCCATGCCAGCCCGGGCAGCAAGCGCCCCTGCTGCCCATTGTTCGCCAGCACCACCGGGAATAGGCTGGGGCGGGTGTGGCGCTCAATGGCCTGCACGTGGTCGAGCACGCTGTAGCCGTCGGTCTCGCCCGGCTGCGTGGCCGTGTTCGACACATACACCTTTAGCGCGCGGCTGGCGGCAATGGCGGCGGCCAGGTCGGGCACCAGCAAATTGGGCAGCAGGCTGGTGTACAAACTGCCCGGCCCCAGCACAATCAGGTCGGCTTCCAGCAGCGCCTTGATGGCCGCCGGGTAGGCCTCCACTTCTTCGGGCTGGAGGTACACGCGCTGGATCGCACCCGGCGCCAGCGGAATGCGCGACTCGCCTTCCACCCGGCTGACCGCTGCGCCCTCCACCGCCAGCTCGCCCACCAGCGTCACATTGCGCAGCGTGGAGGGCAGCACTTGGCCGCGAATGGCCAGCACCCGGCTGCTCTCGACCAGCGCGCGCTCAAAACTGCCGGTGACTTCGGCCATGGCGCTGATGAAGAGATTGCCGAAGGAGTGGCCCCCCAGGCCCTCATCGCCGCCGAAACGATATTGAAAGAGTTGGGTGGTCAGGGCTTCGTCGTCGGCCAACGCCGCAATGCAGTTGCGGAAGTCGCCAGGGGGCAGCACCCCCAAAGTCTGCCGCAGCCGCCCCGATGAGCCGCCGTCGTCGGCCACGGTGACGATGGCCGTCAGGTTCGAGGTGTGGTTCTTCAGGCCGCGCAGCAGCGTTGCCAGCCCGGTGCCGCCGCCAATGGCCACGATCTTCGGGCCACGCCCGCGCCGCCGGTGTTCGCTGACCGCCGAGGCCACATCTTGTCCTGGCCGTACAAACGGCGCCAGCAGCGCCCGCTGAATTTGGGCGACCGCCAGGAGCATGAACCCCAGCCCCAGGCCGCCAAACAAGGCCGCCCGCCCCAGCAGCGGAATGAATTGCAGCGTCAGAACCGTCGCGCCGGCCGGCAGCACCCCGGCCCGATACAGATCGAGCAGTAGATAAGCCGCACCCAGCCCCACCAGCGTGGCGCCTGCTAGCAAGAGCAGCAGCCAGCGTTTGATGCCCATGCCAGGCACCAGCCAGCGCAGCCGCCCTTGTAACCCTGACCAGCCAGAACGCGATTTATCCATCCGACTTCAGTGCGGCAGCCACCAGATTAACCTTTAGGATGATATCAGAGATGAAAGGGCCGGTCAAAGGGCGGTTGACGTTCCCACAGCCGGCCCTATAATCGGGCTATTACCCCGCCGACCAAGAATCTCACATGTGGAGGTCCGCCCCATGGCTAATCTAGGCTTGATGGAAAAATTGACCGTCAGCGCGACGACGAAAATCGTGCTGCTGGTGATGGACGGCCTGGGCGGCTTGCCCATGACCGACGGCGGCCCGACCGAACTCGAGGCGGCCCAGCGGCCGAACATGAACCGGCTGGCGGCGGAGGGCACCCTGGGCCTGAGCGTGCCGGTGACGCTGGGCGTGGCGCCCGGCTCCGGCCCGGCCCACCTGGCCATGTTTGGCTACGACCCCATCCACTTCGACATCGGCCGGGGCGTGCTGGAGGCCTTCGGCATCGGCGTGCCCGTGGGCGCGCCGGATGTGGCGGCGCGCGGCAACTTCTGCACCGTGGACGCCGCCGGCAACATCACCGACCGCCGCGCCGGCCGCATTAAGAGCGAAGCCGCCGCCCCGATTGTGGCCAAGCTGGCCCAGATCAAAATCCCCGGCGTGGAGATTGAAGTCCAGCCAGTGAAAGAATATCGCTTTGTGGTGGTGTTCCGGGGCGCGGGCCTGTCGGCCGAGGTGGATGAGACTGACCCGCAGCGCACCGGCGTGCCGCCGCTGCCGGCTGTGGCGCGCTCCTCCGCCGCCCAGCGCACCGCCGACCTGGTCAATCAGTGGGTAGCCGCCGCGCGCGAGGCGATTAAGGACGAACCGCTGGCCAACGCCCTGACCCTGCGCGGCTTCTCGGGTGACCCGAACCTGCCCAAGTATCACGATGTGTACAAGCTGCGCGCCGCCTGCACCGCCGTCTACCCCATGTATAAAGGCGTGTCGCAGTTGGTGGGCATGGATGTGCAGAAGTTCAGCGGCGACTCGCCCGCCGACGAGTTCGCACATGTCAAAACCATCTGGAACGACTACGACTTCTTCTTCATCCACGTCAAGCCGACCGACTCGCGCGGCGAGGACGGCGACTTCGACGGCAAAGTGAAGGTGATTGAGACAGTCGACGCCGCCCTGCCCGCCCTGCTGGCCCTAAAGCCCGATGTGCTGATTATCACGGGGGACCATTCCACGCCCGCCAAGCTCAAGTCGCACTCCTGGCATCCGGTGCCGCTGCTGCTGTGGGCGCCGGCCACCCACATGCGCGATGCCTGCCAGGAGTTCGGCGAGCGCGCCTGCATCGGCGGCGGCCTCGGGCGCTTCCAGGCCACCGACCTCATGCCGCTGGCGCTCGGCCATGCCTTGCGCCTGGAGCGCTACGGGGCCTAAGTCCAAAGCCCATCTGCGCGGCCGGTCACAAGCGCCGGCCGCGCACCGCTTAATGCCCCAACACGACCGATGCGCGCATGATTAGCGAGAAGCAATTTGACACCGGCGAGGTGATCCTAAACTTCGTCGAGGGGCAGCCGTCGGGCGTGCCGCTCGTCGTGCTGCACGACTCGGCCGCGAGTTGGGCGGCGCACCAGGCCATGCTGCCCGCCCTGACGCTCGGCTGGCACGTGTGCGGGCTAGACCTGCGCGGGCATGGCAAGTCGGGCCGCGTGCCGGGGCGTTACCGCATCATGGACTATGCCCAAGATGTCATCACCTTCATCCGGCAATATCTGCGCGGGCCGGCGGCGGTCTATGGGCATGGGCTGGGCGGGCTGATCGCCATCGCCGTGGCAGGCCAGGCCACCGAGGCGGTGCACGGGCTGATCTTGGCCGACCCACCGCTGTTTTACCGCCACCGCAAAGTGGCCGATACCCAGTGGGCGGCGGCCCTCAACGTGACCTACAACGCCTTGGGCGGCACCGGCAGCGTGGAGGGCATTGCCCGCCGGCTGGCCGAGAGCGAGGGCCACGCCGAGACGGCCACCCAGCGCACGCGGGCTGAGCGCCTCAAGCGCCTCGACCGCGAGACGCTGAAGGTGCTGCTTGACCACAAGCACATGGAGGGGTTTGATATGGGGCCGTTGCTGGCGCGGGTGGCTTGCCCGTCGCTGATCATCCAGTGCGACCCGCGCCGCGACGCGGCGCTGACGGAAGAGGACGCGGCGTTTGCGCGCTGGCACCTGCGCCAATGCCAGCAAGTGCGGCTGGACGAGGTCGGTCACAACCTGCACGCCGACGCGCCCGACACAGTGATTAAGCTGTTGGAGACCTTCGGCCGGGAAGTGACCGGCCTGGGGGTGCTGTAACGACGGACCGCCGCGAGCGGTCCGTTTTCATTTCAGGCCGTACCAGGCAATACCGGCCATGGCCAGC